>JAGLJE010000043.1 GCA_023142645.1 Candidatus Altimarinota bacterium
ACCGGTGCTCCTCATTTCAATGATGTAGCTTCCGGTGATTGGTTCTACTCTTATGTGGAAACTCTCTACAATAACGGTGTAGTCGGCGGCATCAACGGTGGCTCGCTTGACTCCAACGGTCTGGCGACTTACAACTCGGCCGGCACACTTAATAGAGCTGAAGGTTCGAAGATTCTCGTGGACGCTTTTGAGCTCGAGACTTCTTACGCTGGCACACCTCCGAATTTTCCGGATGTGACTTCCAGTGCATGGTTCTACAATTATGTAGAAACAGCGTATGCTCACGGTATTCTCAATGGTTACAATAACGGTAATTTCGGTCCTGGCGACGCGATCACTCGTGAGCAGGTAGCCGTAATTGCCAAAAACTCTATTGACGAATCTGCCAACGGTAGCAAACGTCGCAGCGATTACACCGCTGGTGCTGCTTCGGCTGTTGTACCAACTTCTCCGACTACCCCCACGACTCCAGCTTCAGAAGGTGATTTGAGCGTGGCTCTTTCGGCGAGCTCTCCAGTTGCACAGACTTTCCCGAAAGGTGCTTCCAGCACGGCTGTAGCTGCTTTCGACTTCACCGCCATGAGCGATGACATCGTTATCAGTAATCTTGTCGTAAAACGCACAGGTGTTGGTACGGATAGCGATTGGACACTTTATGTTTATGATGACTCTGATCGTTTGACTTCCGGTAAAACGGTTAACAGCACTACTCATCAAGCTACTTTCACTGGTATCAATGTGACAGTAGCGGCTGGTACAACCAAAACTATCACTATCAAAGCTGACACCTCCACAGGTTCAACTGGAGGTGATAGTTTCTTCGAGATTAGCGCCGCGGACATGCTTACCACGAACGCGCAAAGCGTGATCGGTGACTTTCCGGTGAAATCCAACAAACAGGAGATTAATACTTCTGTTTCAGCTGGTACGATCACAATTATTGACACCGGATCGATGACTAATCCGAAAGTTGGTGAAGATAATGTGACGATCGGTAAGTTCAAACTTACTACTGCGAATGAAGCTGGTCTCGTGAGCGAGATTGCTTTGCTCATAGATGGTACTATTTCTGCTACTGATGTTCAGAATGCGAAACTCTACCAAGGTGACACAGAGTTGGCTATTGTCGCCAGCGTGAACAGCAAAGACCTGCTTGCTTTTGTTCTCGACACTCCGTTCGAGATTGCGAAGGGCGATAGCCGTAATTTTACGGTCAAAGCCGATCTCAATACCGGTCGCGGTGCTGACACAGTGAAGGTTTACCTCGATGAAGATACCGATCTCGTGGCTACCGGTGGAACTTACGGTTTCGGCATGGCGGTTACCTCGGCTGGTTATGATGGTGGTACTTGTGCCGGTGGTTCTTCAGATGAATGTAATCACTGCACAGTTCAAGGCGGCGAAATCACTATTTCGTCTTCCGGTCCGACTGCGTCTGATGTCGCTGTCAATGGCGATGATGTCGTGATGATGGACTTCAATATTACGACTCTTTCGGAAGTGACAGTCAAGCAACTCTCTATGTTTCTTACAACGAATGATGCTGATAACAACAGTGGTGACGATGGTGGCTTATTGAAATATATCAGCACAGGAGCAACGGCTAACTATACAGATATCAAGATCATCAACAAGGATACCGGTGCAGTAGTAATGGGTCCGGTTGATTCTAATGTTTTGACCGCGACTGCAGCTGGTACCACAATCACTGACAATGCTGTTGCCGGCACAGATGGTGACGGTTACTATGTCTTCACTGATGAATTCACAATGGCAGCGGGGGAGAGCTTGGATCTTCAGCTCATTCTCGACATTGCCAACAATACAGGAACTGACTTTGTTGATGACACGATTTATGCGACGATTGACATCGTTGATGGTTCCTATCCATTGCTCAAAGACATCAACAATAAAACAATCGATGTTGGCGACAATGTGGTACCAACCAGCGATATTACAGGTAAGACGATGACGGTTCAGTCTCCGAGTCTTACGGTGACGAAGTCTTCGACTCCGGTTTCAGATACGGCAGTGAAAGGGACTAGCGATGTTTCGCTCATTGGTCTCACAATGGCTGCCGGAGCTGCTAGTGATGTGAAGATTAGCGAGATGGTGGTTCGGCTTTATGCTAATGACAATACTGACTTTAATGCTGGCGGTGTTGCTACTGCTGCTGGTGGTGCTGGTGGTCTTTCTGCTAATGATTATGTTAGTAATATCGAACTATGGGTGGGTGATACGAAGATCGCCGGTCCAGAAGGAATGAGTCTCGTTGGAGCTATCACCGGTACTGGTTATTACAAGGCTACTTTCGACAACATGAACTACACTGTTGATGGTGGTTCAACGATTCAGGTTATTGTAAAAGGCGATCTTTCTTCAAATGTTTCTTCCACAACTTACCTTACGGCTGATATTGATCCAGATAATGATATTACTGCTGAGGACGGGGATGGTAATAGCGTAACTGCTGGTGGTACCACTGCGCTCAACTTAGCGACTAGTCCAAGTCCGCTTACTACTATTTCTACCGGTGGATCTCTTACGATTGCAGTCGATGCGGATACTTCGAAAGAAGATATCGCGGTGGCAGGTACTTCTGATGTAGAAATCAGCAAGTTCAAATTCACCACTACCGATGAGGCCTTCATCGTGAAGAAACTCAGTATCAATAATCGTCAAAGTGCGGCAAATTCTATTGGTGATTATGACAACAATGTTGTTTCAGTGAAATTGAGCTACACCAATTCGTCCGGTTCAATCGAGACGAAGACCGGTTATCTCACAGCTGGTACAGCGAATTTCTCGAATATGGATATGTTTATTGACAAAGATGACGATGCTACTCTCACAGTTTCAGCTACGCTCAATACTGTGGCAGCCGGTGCTACTTCTGGTGAATATATTGATCTTAATATTGCATTCAACGCTTTCGAAGCGGTAGCACAGGGTTCCGGTGAAACTTACAAAGGCGATAAAGTCGATGAACAGACGGCTGCCGCATCAGATTTAGATTTTGGCACGATCGTTTTCGTTGATTCGGGTGTGGACCATGCTGGATCTGCGGATGCTGTGACTCTAGCCAGCTCGGCTACTCTCACGGTTCCCGATCTAGGTGATGAAGAACTACCGGTTGGCACACTCGTTAAGTTTGGCGCCGATGCCACGGCTTATGTAGAAGCTACCGATATTTTGATAGTGCTCACTACTGCCTATTCGGGAGCTGCCACCGATCTCACTATGACAGGTTATGTTATAAATAACGATGATGGTGATGCCAACGGTGATGACATTTACTACGCTCTCCCAGGTACCGGTTATCTCACGAATGCAAACCGCGTGCATGTTTATGAGAGTAAGCCAACAATCACTTTATCTAGTAGCTCGCCGAGTGGAAGCCGCACGCAAAGTGCTTCTGACTCAGCTTTCATTTTCACTATTTCTGCTGATTCACAAGAAAAAGTTCAACTTCGTGCAGGTGTCGAACTTACGACTTCTGATGGTTTCGACTCTGCAGGTGACAACAACGCTGCTCTTGCTGCAGACACAGACACGGGTGATCAAGTGGACGGCTCATCCGTATTCGCCGCGCTTGACAACTACCTAGCTTCGGATTCAGTCTCAATGCTTTCAGCAGAAGACCTGTCCGGATATGCGCGCCTT
Source organism: Candidatus Altimarinota bacterium (assembly GCA_023142645.1). Classification (GTDB taxonomy): domain Bacteria; phylum Patescibacteriota; class Gracilibacteria; order JAHISY01; family JAHISY01; genus JAHISY01. The sequence continues at coordinate 3,664 of JAGLJE010000043.1, forward strand.
AATTTTTGGATCAAATACACAGGTGCCGCAGTACCTAATTTTGCTTATCTGAAAACAAATGTAACAGCTAGTGCAACCGCAGACCCAAATACTGGTGGAGTCGCACTTTCAGCAGCTCTCTGTAATGCAGCCACGGGTACGACAGCATTCACGACAACAGTATGGTTTAACTGTGATATTTCCATTTCCGCTGTTGCCGCCGCTAGTGATACCTACTTCCATGTTGAGATTGATGACTCCTCAGGTTTGACTTTTGCGGCTGATGAGCTTCATCTTGACCGTGTTATCGCTTACAATGAAAAACTTACCGTAGACGTAGCTGGTGATGATATCAACACTTACGCTGCAAATGGCGATAACGCTGCTGCTCCAGTTGCCGCTTATCTCAAGGAAGGTGGTTCTACTGTGGCTACCGGTTACTTTGACACATTGACAGACGGTGTTAGTGAAACGACTAGTGCTTCGGTAACCTTTATCCCTACTACAGCTGTTGAAATTTCCAAAGGTACCAGCAAAACATTTACTCTTCAGACAGATACAGCTGATCTAGTCGAAGAAGAGGCTGGCGAAGATGATCCGATCACTTTCTCTATTGATCTTGGATCGTCTACTGATGGTTCAGTTACTGCTGGTGATTTCTGGTGGAATGAAACTAACTTCGCTGATCTCACAAACGGTGGGGGTGGTACTTCCTACAGTCTTTCTGCTGGTGATACAGGTGTAATTACTTGGTTCGGTCAGGTGGCCAATGCCACACTCTCCGGCAACACTCTCCAATACTAGTAAAAGTTAGCGTGTTAACCCCTGGGGTTCTCTGGAGCTCCCAGGGGTTTCTCGCATTGTGTTGTTTCGAGAAAACCTCACAAAAATAGTAATAAAATTAAGTTAATGCTTCGATAAATCTAGGATGAAAAAAGCCCTGCGAAAGCGGGGCTTTTTTTAATGGGGGGATTTTTTAGAAGTTGACCCCTGGGGTCGGGGTAGACCCCAGGGGTCGGTGTGATAAACTCCCATTATGCCGACACCCAAAAGAGAGCTTGTTCCCGGAGAGATCTATCATATCTATAATCGCGGGGTTGGCAAGAAAGCGATTTTTCATTCCGACAGGGACTACAATCGCTTCTTTATGAAAATGTGTGAGTACAAAGATAAATTTCCAATTGATATGCTGGCTTATTGTCTTATGCCGAATCATTTTCATTTTTTGATTCGCGTGCCGGATCCAGGGATTAGACCCCAAGGGTTCCGAGAACCCCTGGGGTCGGCTACTCATTTTCTCCATCGACTTTTTACCGCTTATTCAAAATATTACTGCACTCGCTATGCAGATGATCATTCAGGTCATGTTTTTCAGAGTCGCTACAACTCCAAACATGTGGGCGACGACTCGTATTATTTACGGCTTTGCGGATATATTCACGATAATCCTGTCCGTAAAAAGTTAGTCAAGAAGCCGGAGGAGTGGCCGTACAGTAGTTATCTCGCACTTGTCGGAATTCGTCCCGATGGTTTCAGCTGCGATGCTCCCGAGCTGCGCGGAATTAGTCATCGGCAAATTTATAAAGAATTTGCTCACAATCGTAATGATTCTTTGGATGAGATTATGAAATATATTTGAAATCGACCCCAGGGGTCGGAAATAAAATTCTCTTGCGGACATCGCTAAATCGTGGCTGATTTGATTTGAATTTTTTTTTTGAAGTGTAAACTTTCCTTGGATTATTTTTATTTAACTCCGCACACATGTCTGAAAAAGCTAAAACTCCTTGGTCGCGTTTACTCGCGCTTTTTGGTTCTACGCTGGCTGCGTTTATGTTCGTAGTTGTTTTTGCGCCAGGGGCGAATGCGGCGACCGGAGAGGGTACGGCAACCGTAGGCGGTGGCGCGAGTCAGACTGTAGAAATTTCATCTTCAAATGTATTTACTATAGTGTTGACAGTGGGGGCAACTGGGATTGCTACCGATGCGGATAGTCCGACTTTTGCTATTCCGGCAAACTTCACTGCACCACATGCTTCGGGAGGTGCGTCTGTGCCGACTCAGGTGAGCGAGGTGGACGTAGTCGGGGAATGGTTTGCCGCTGGGGCTGGAGGTACTTGTGCTGTTACGATGGGCTCATCTAGTGCTACGGGGCAAGTAATCACAGTTGACGTGACTGGGGCTTGTGCGAGTACCGATACTATCACCTTGACCTACATGGGTACTGCTCCGGCGACGGCAGGTGCGGCTACAGCAATCGTTATAGAAACTGATGACGCAGCAGCTGGCGGTGCAAAGGCTGCTATATCAAGTCCTCCAACGATTGCCGTAAAAGGCACGGCAGTCGTAGCTGATCACGCTACGGCTGGGGTGGCTACGACAAATAATTTGGCTGGGATCGGTGGCGTTGGCGGAACCGACTTAGTACTCGGGGGGTTCAGAATTACCGCTGCCGGAGAAAATATCGATGTCACCACTATTCGTACGACGGTAACGCTCGGCACGATGGTGATTGGCGAACTTACAAATTTGAGAATTGTTGAAGATGATGGAACAGGAGGAGGAGTCGCTAATGATGGTGTTATGCATGCAGACGAGCTTGCTGCTCCGCTTGCCACAATCGCTTCTCCAATAGCGGGAAACAACGATTTTACGGTGACCGACACTGTTGCTGTTGGCGCAGAAGATTATTTCATTGTTGGAACCATAGCTGCCACTGTGTCGCACAATGACACATTGGATGCAGAAGCGACCGGCGCGGGAAGTGTTTCGGCTGGAGCTACTTCTACCGTGGCAGTCACTCTGACCGGGACAAGCGCAAATGCTACGCGAACCATTACTGACACGACTGCGCCCACCAATCAAGACACAGTTTTTGCTTCAAATGTTTCTGCAGACACCGGGTCGAGTGTTACGATTGTAAGTTCGGGTGATGCCACCAACAATGTTTGGTTTGCCCCGCTTGGGACAACTTCATTTTCTGCGGGGGATACAATGACAACGGCGGGTGGGACAGCGACAACAATTCTTGCCCCGGTCGCTTCAGGCTCTTACAGAATGTTTGTACTTGATGCGACGGGTAATTATTCAACGGCATCTACAGCTATATTGACAGCTCGCGGTTCCCAAAGTGGAGATACTACAGCTCCCGCTGCTCCGACAGATATTGAGCTTTCTCTCGATTCAAATAATCAAGTGGTAATCACATGGACTGATCCGACAGATGGCGATCTTGATAGAATTGAGATTCTTCGCGGAATAGATCCGTTGCCAGTGGATGGGACATTTTACGATATTGTCGCAGCTGGAGTGGAGACATATACTGATACGGATGTTTCGGCTGGCGACACAGTGACTTACATTCTTCGCTCGAAAGACAGCTCGGGGAACACCTCAAACAGTAATGAGTATTCCATTACTGTTCCTGCTGCTGCCGTCACACCGGTTACTCCTGCCACCCCGGCTATTCCTGCTACACCTGCCATTCCTGGAGTTTCTCCAGCTATTCCTGCTACACCAGCCATTCCAGCTTCACGATCAAGTCGTTACAGACAGGCAGGAGTGAGCGAATCCGAAGTTGATTCAGCTGTGCGTGCATTCCGCGATCTAAAAAAAGGTGCGTGGCATGCACCTTTTATTGCTCGGATGAGAAAAATGGCGATTCTTTCCGGCTATCCTGACGGCAGTATCCAGCCTGATCGCACAATTAATCGCGCCGAGTTGGCGAAGATTGCCGTGAAGGCATCTAATCTTTCAGTAGCTACTGAAAGATTCGCTGATGTGTCGGCTTCAAGTTGGTATGCCCCTTTCGTCGGTGCGCTCCAAAATGCTGGAGCAGCGTGGACGAAAGGCCGTAATTACCGACCAGCCGAAGGGGTGACTCGTGGCGAGGCGTTGTGGGTTTTGCTTACTGCAGCAGGGGTCGATCTCGATAATGTTTCGATCAAAAAGTTTTTCCCTGATGTGAATATCAAACACCACTATGCGGCTGCGATTACTTATGCTGTGCAAAACGGTATTGTAAATGGCTACGAAAACGGTAATTTCGGACCAGGCGATACGCTCACGCGCGGACAGGTGGCGAAGATTGTTTCGTTGATCAAAGATTTGTAGTAAGCCATAAATATTAAGTCATAAAGCGTAAGTTAGAATATTAAATTTAAAAAGCCCTGCCGACGGTGGGGCTTTTTTGTTGTCGACATTCTTTCAGTCGGCAGCTAAAATCATTCCGCTTAACTTCTAACTTTCTAAACTATGTTTCAAAAAATTTACGCGCTCACTTTCGCTTTAGTCATCACTTTCACCCTTGCCGGTTGTGGCAATAAATATCGCGTTGAGCGCGAGGGGATGCCGGAGGAATTGAAAACAAAATTAGAAGAGCAGATCAATATCGGCGAGGAGATGCTCGTGGAAGCTGAAGATGATTCCGCTCAAGAAAAAGCATTGCTCGAGATTGCATTCGCGAATGAGCAGCTCGGATATTTCGACGAGGCGATTCCGGTTTACAAAAAAATTCTTAAAAATAATTCCACCCATTTTCCCGCGCTGAATAATTTAGCCGTGATGTATGAGGAGGTGGGGGAGTTTGAAACCGCCGCGAAATATTACGGTCAATTGCTCGAAGCTAATCCGAACAACACCGAAGTTTTCTCTGACGCGATCCGCGCGCTCGTTTCTGCAAATCATTTCGAGGATGCGCAAATCAATCTTGAAAATTTCGTTCGCTATAATCAAAATTCCGAAAATTCGGATCCAAAAATGACGAAATTCATTTCCGATCAATTTGAATTTATCCGTAACGCTCGCCTAAAATTCCAAAATGAAAACTAAAATTTTTCTCGCCGCGACAATCTTCTTCCTTGCTGTTGCTCCCGCGCTCGCTGCTCCGACGATTTTTTCCGAGGACGATCAGTCTTTCAATCAATACCAAAATATCGAGCAGGCTCGAGACATCACGATCACCGATGATTCTACCGTTTCGCAAATTACCGCAAGCGGAAATATTCGTATCCGCATTCCTGCAGATTTTCCGGTGATTTGGGATGATCGGGTTTCCTCTGTTAGTCTCTCCGGCTCGGCGGTGGATTCTGCAAGATTCACCAGCGGTTCAGCTGCCGTTAGCTACGAAGATGCTGATAAAACCGCGGTGATCGAAGTTTCTTCAGACTTCGCGGCGGATGAGAGTGTGAAAATTGCGGGTTTGTTTGTCGAAGGATTTTACTGGTCAGATGCGAATGCAAAATTAGAATTAATTCTCGAATTTGGCGGTTCAGTTGTTGCTGTCGATTCGAAGTCGATGCAGGTTTGGACGGGTACTTACAGCGATGCGTACGAACCGGAAACTCCCGGAAGTATCCAGCTCACTCAGATTGATTCCACTGTAAAAATTACATGGACCGATCCGTCAGACATGGATGTTTCACAAGTTCAAATTCTACGCGGTGTGAGTCCGTTGCCTGTTTCTGGTACGCCTTTTATCGAAGTCGGGCGGGGAGAAGAGGAGTTCATTGATTCGAATATTTCGATCGGCGACACGGTTTCTTACATTCTCCGCGCCACCGATGGGCGGAATCTTAGTTCGAATTCAGAAAAAGTTTCGATTACTCTTCTCGAGGAAGTTGAAGAAATTCCGGTTATTTGCACCACCGATTACACACCGGTTTGCGGGAGTGATGGAGAGACTTATTCCAACGCTTGCAACGCTGAAGCTGCCGGTATCACCGAATATTCAGAAGGGGAATGCGGAGTTGAGTCTTCACTTACCTCTGAAGAAGAGAAGGCGGTAGAAGCAGAGATCACGCTCACGGAGTTTGAAAATGCCGTTTCGAAGTATTCTGATTTAGTTGTTGATCATTGGTCGGCAGGCTTCCTCGCTCGTTTGACACGCGATGGGATTCTTTCTGGTTATCCTGATGGCACAGTTCAGCCCGACACGACGATTAATCGCGCCGAGCTGGCGAAGATTGCCACGAAATCTTTCGAACTGACTGAGGACGATTCTGCGAGTAGTTTCACGGATGTTTCAATAAACGATTGGTTTAATTCTTTTGTGAATGCCTTGAAAAATATCGGTGCAGCGTGGACTTCTTCTGAAAAATATTTTCCCGCCGATGGAGTTTTTCGTGGCGAAGCGATGTGGGTTCTCGTTACTGCCGCCGGAGTTGAGATTCCCACGATTTCCGAAAAACCTTTTCCTGATGTGAGCACCTCGCATCCGTATTCCGCCGCGATCGCGTGGGCGAAAGAAAATTCCATTATCTCCGGCTATGAAAACGGAATGTTCGGTCTTCGTGACACACTTACGCGCGGACAGGTGGCGAAGATTGTGGTGCTGTTGGAGGCGTGGCTTTCGCAATAAAATTTATTCAGAATGGAGAAATAAATTTATTCCGAAAGGTTTTTTTGTTAAAATTCCCCCACTTTTTAAATTTCCAAAGTTTATTTTTTGGGTCGGTAGCTCAGTTGGTAGAGCAGCAGCCTTTTAAGCTGATGGTCCTGGGTTCAAATCCCAGCCGACCCACCAAATTTGGATATTGAAAACTGGACGGTGGATATTGGAGGTTTGCTAATTACCGCCTGCTGAAATTTAAATCTCGCTTTCTTTTTCAAATCTCCCCAAACTGGTTGGACAGTGGAAGGTGGGGTTCGCATCCGTTCTTGAGGATGAGTTTATTTGATTGGCGTAAAAAAGGCATAAAAAAACTCAACATGGGCGATTGATTTTAAAGCAGTATGTGAAGATGGGAGATGGATGGAAATTGCACATTGTACATTGTAAATTAAACATTGAATCTACCGCAAAACCCAGCGGGCGATTTTCAATGCGCCCTGCTTCCATGCCACGCGATGTGTGATGCCGGTGGCTTTTTCATAATTCTTCCAATGCTTTCGGTACCACTCGAAAGTTCGGACGAGAGTTTCAGTATTTGAATACTTCGCTCGCCATCCCAGTTTTTTCTCAATCTTTTTTGTCGAAACGAAAGAGTCGCGATCGGCAGTGGCGTAAACCCACGCGTACAGCGGGGAGAGGTTCAGTCGTTCGAGAACGGCGAGAGTTCGTTTGATCGTTTTTGCTGGAGTTCGCAACACGCGAGAATCTGAGTCCACTGCTTTGAAAAATTTCGTGAGATCTTCTGCCACGGTTTCGAATTCCTTCGCACCAATATTAAAAGTATCATTCGCGACTCGTGGGGGTTTGCTTGCGGTCAGCCAAATCGCGTTTACCAAATCTTCCACACCCAAAAGCTGGTATCGATTTTTTCCGTCGCCAATTACAGGAATGCGACATCCTCGTCTCACCCAGTCAAAAAGAATTTGAAAAACACCGAGTCGACCGGTTCCGATGAAAGTTTTCGGTCGAATAATCGGTACGACCATTCCCTTTTTTCGTGCTCGCTCGCAAATTTTCTCTGCTTCGATTTTTGCTTCGCCGTATGCTCCCACTCCGATTCTTTCATCACTCTCGAAAATCGGATGTTTCTCCGGCACGCCGTAAACCGCTGTTGAAGAAATATAAATTACGCGCTTCACTTTATTTTTCCACGCGCTTTCTAAAATGACTTTCGTCCCGCCGATTGTCGTGCTGCGAACCTCCTCTGGCTTCGCGAGCGGGAGAGCTGCTGCTGCATGAATCACTACATCCACGCCTTCCATCAATCTTTCCACGAGAATTTTATTTCTCACATCGCCGACATAATTTTCCACCCGTCCCCATAGATCCGGTTCATTCAGGCTCTCGAGATCGAGCAGCTTCACGCGTATTCCGCGTTTCACGAGTTCACGAGCGACATGGCAACCGAGAAAGCCTGTCCCGCCAGTTATCAAGAAAGTTGGGTTATTTTTCTTCATGGATTGTTTTTTTAAAAAATTCCTCGCAACTCTATCACAACTTTTTGCTAAAATTAACCGCGATGTTGAGCTGGTGGCTAATCGCGATCCTCGCTTCTCTCGCGCTCGCCGGCTTTTTTTACCTTGATAAATTAATTCTCAAATTTGTCAAAAAGTTGCGCAAAAAACTTCACCCAGTCGTTGATAAGTTTCTTCGCGCGATTTCGTTTACACCATTCGTAGTTTTTGCGCTTTATATCATTCCTACGATTTTTATTATTTTGAAAATGGAAAATAATATTATCTGGTCTTCTGTAGCTACTCTCACTCTCGCTTGCTTGCTTGCTACCGGTTTGGCTTTCGTAATGAAATATACTTTCAAACGCGTTCGTCCGCTCGGTAACACTACCTATCTCGGCGAAATTGATTCCGCGTTTCCTTCCGCTCATATAAGTGTTCCTTCTATACCGGCTTTTACGATTTCAACTTTTTGGTCAGTATTTAGTGTCCCGATTTTCGTGCTTGCAGGTTTTGTCGCTCTCTCGCGAATGTACCTTGAGTTACATTTTTTCTCTGATGTGATGGGAGGGATTCTTCTCGCGTATTTAATGGTCATTATCGTGCTTGATTCTCAGATTCTCATTTTCCTCGGATTTTGATATGTTGTCGGTTTCACTCGTAATGCACATTGCCCAAGAGTTAGAACTCGCCATTGTATATCAAGCTTAACTAATATGTTATAAACTTAATTCAACAATATGAGTAAAAAATTAATTATCGGCACAATTATTATTGTCCTCTTAGTTTCGAGTATTGTTTTATTTTTTGTACTTAGCCCGACTAAGCTCAGTGAAAAGATTTTATCTTCAAATATTGAAGAAGGTATTGACATGAAAGGTCAAGTATATGAATATACTTGGATAAAGTCGGTCGATAACTACAACTATGCACATTGTCATGTATTAAAAAATTCCGCACTTGGTGCCTATGTTTTTAAAAGTGAAAACAGCACTAATGATTTTGAATATAGCATCCAATTTAAAGAAGAGAATATAAACATCGACGATTATAAAAATAAAACAATCACTGTAAAAGGGGATAAAATAATTAAACATAAAGAAATGGACATGAGTTGTGGTGATGGTAATCCAAAACCACAAGGAGTTTGTGAAAATAGCGACACAGCTATATTCACCTGTAAAAAGATAATTAACGCTGTAATAATCAAATAACAACTAGAGAATCAAAATTCTATGAAAAACATGAAGGATAAAAATTCCACGAATTCTAGTTTCCACTGTGCAAATTGCGGTCGTTTCGTTTCGCTTGCTGCGAAAACAGTACGTAATCACTGTCCCCACTGTTTATGGAGTTTGCATGTTGATTCTGAAGTTCCCGGCGATCGAAATTCAAACTGTGGAGGGAAGATGGAGCCGGTAGCAATTTTTCAAAAGCACGGGAAATGGGTTGTTGTTCATCGTTGCGAGAAATGCGGAAAAGAAATTCAAAATAAATGCGCGCAGGATGATAACTTCGAAATGTTTCTCAACATTTCGAAAAATCCCAGTAACCAAATCCCAAATCCCAATCTATCCTTCGCCCCGCTACGGAGGACACGATAAATTTCAAATTTCAATTCCGAAATTTCAAATGTTTTGGATTTGACACTTGATATTTATTTGGAAACTGGTGCTTGGAGTTTGGAATTTTAAAACTCCTCCCAAAATCTTTATTTGAAGAATTTCCCAATTTTATAATTTAATCCACCCAATAGAAATGGCTAAGATGCCTGTCACTCCGCTCGAAATCCGGCGGCAGCTGCTTCACATTTTTTTAGGACTCACTCTCGTCACGCTTCTCAATTACGAGATTCTCGATTCGTGGAATCTTTTTTGGATTCTCGTTCTAGGGATTGTCATTTCGTGGCTTTCGCTGAAATTTCGGATTCCAGTGGTAGCGTGGTTTCTCGATAAATTCGAACGCAAACAAGTTCGACCAGGGAAAGGAGCGATCACATATTTCATCGGCGTGATTCTCGCTCTCCAACTTTTTCCTACCGAAGTCGCGTATGCGGCGATTCTCATTCTTGCAGTAGGGGATGGGGTGAGCTCACTCATTGGTCCATTCGGGAAATTGAAAACAAAACTTTCCGATAAAAAATTGCTCGAGGGCACGATTGCCGGCGCGGCGTTCGGCGGAGCGGCGGCAATGGTTTTCGTTTTGCCATTTGAAGCTTTCGCGGCGGCTTTTATCGCGATGATTTTCGAGGCGATGGAAATTCGTTTCAATCAAAAACTTCTGAACGACAACGTCACCGTTCCGCTCGTGGCGGGTACGGTTATCGTTTTGTTGCGAAGTTGGGGAATTTAAAACCACCGTCTTGCGAGTAGGTGGTTTTCTGCGTGTACACATAGGGAATGAAATTTTTTATTCCTTACTCCCCAGTTGGAGGTAGTGGTACTTCTTCGATTGAATTCCGAATTTCTTCGTCTGAAAGCGTAATCTCGAGATCCATAGGGGGTTCCTCGGACATGACTTCATCAATTGGTGGAAGGGGGGAATCTTCCTCCATTCCAGTCGGGATCTGGCAGCCGGCTAAAAGTATGATGCCGAAAGTAGCGATAAATTTTCTCATTTCGAAAGGGGTTAGGGATTTGATGTTGAACGTCTTGATGAGTTTAACTTCTCAAATTATTTTTTCAAAATCTCATCAGCTTTCACAATTTTTACTTTCTCAGAATTTCTTTTTTTGATTTCCATGCCGCCTTTTTCCAAAGTTTTCGAACTCACTACTATTCGTAGCGGGATGCCGATCAAATCTGCGTCTGCGAATTTCTCGCCTGCTCCACAATTCCGTTCGTCAAAGAGTACCTCCACATTTCTCTCACGAAGCTTCTTGTAAATCCTCTCCGCCTCTTTTTTCACATCTTCATCTTTTCCGAGTGAAATTAAGTGGATCTGAAATGGTGCGACACTCTCCGGCCAAATCAAACCTTTTTCATCATTCCAAACTTCTGCAATTGTCGCTACCAGCCGCGAAACGCCGATACCGTAACAGCCCATCAAAACTTTTTGCTGCTTGCCTTCTTTGTTTGCGAAATTCAAATCGAATGCATCTGAATATTTTGTGCCGAGATCAAAAATATTTCCCACCTCTGAGCCTTTCGTCTCTCGCAATTCACCGCCGCACTTTTCGCATTTCGAAATATTTAGTTCGACATTCCAGCCGAGTTCACATTTTTCGCAAATTTTAATTCGATCTTCTCCTGCTTCCGTGAGTACCTGAAATTCATGAGAAATATTTTCCGTGAAATCTCCGCCGCCGGCCGCCACGAGGAAACTTTTCAGTCCGCATCTTTCAAAAACTTTGAAATAACTTTGTTTCGCGCGTTCGTAGTATTCAGCTAAATCTTCCTGCGTTGTGTGAAAAGAATACAAATCTTTCATCAAAAACTCTCGTCCACGGAGCAGTCCTGATTTTGCGCGCGGTTCGTTGCGAAATTTCGTCTGAATTTGATATGCGGCGAACGGCAGATCCCGATAACTTTTCACCCGCTGTTTCGCGAGCGGCGTGATGATTTCTTCGTGGCTCCAGCCGAGCACTGTTTTTTCGGTCGGCTTAAAAGCGATTTCTACATTATCCCTTCCGGTTTTCTTCCAATTTTCCAGCGGAGTAAGCGCGGGCATGAGGATCTCCTGTCCGCCGATTGCATTCATTTCTTCGCGGATGATTCCCTCAATTTTTGCAAGCACCCTTCGCCCAAATGGCAGATATGAATAAACGCCTGCCGCTTCTTTTTTCACGAAGCCAGCTTGTGTGAGTAGTTTTGCGTTTATGCTGTCGGTATCGTGAGCGACAGTTTTACTTGTTTGCGAGAGAGATTGAGAGAGCTTCATTGAAGGAAGTTTAGCAGAAAAGTTTTTTGACAAATTTTCTAGAAAAAGAGAAATTGGACAACACAATGCTAAAAAATTTTCCCTACACGCCGATATTGGGTTGGTCAGTCAGCCGGTATGGTTTATTTGAGGCGTGTAAAAGAAAATATTATTACACCTATTATGCCAAGTATGATCCCGTTCATCCGAGACAAAAAATTGACGATTTAAAAAACATGACATCGATTCCGCTGGAAATAGGCAATATTGTTCACGACATTAATAAAATTCTTTTGGAGCGTTTACAGAAGGCAGAAGGAGAAATTAATCAAGATCATTTTTTTGATTACGCGTGGAAGCTGACCCAAGAATATTGTTCATCGAAAGAATTTATGGAGATTCATTATAGTGAAATTAAAAAACTTGATACGGAAAGTTTGTTCGGCCGAGTGAAGATTTCGTTGAAAAATTTTCTAGACAGTCAAAGGTTCGGATGGCTCACAAAAGAGGCAATTCAAAATAAAGCTAAATGGATAATCGAACCTGCGGGGTATGGGGAAACACGGATCGGGCAAATGAAAGCTTATTGCAAAGTTGATTTCTTGTTTCCCATTGAAGATAGTTTGTTCATTCTCGACTGGAAGACAGGCAAGGCGGATTTGGTAAAACATGGCAAACAATTACTGGGGTATGCTGCTTGGGCATCATTCCATTTTCAGACAGACTTTACCAAAATAAATCCGATTATTGTTTACCTGTTCCCTCGTTACGAAGAGCGACAGGTAAGTATCGGTGATTCCGATATTCAAGAATTTACAAACAGGATAAAAAAGGAAACAGAGGAAATGTATGGATTTTGCACTAATGTGGAAGAAAATATTCCTAAAAATAAAGAGATATTTACTAAAACCGATAAAGAAAAGTTTTGCGGTTACTGTAATTTCAGAGAGCTATGTGGGCGACAAAGGGCAAAGAATTGATTTGTGTTAAAATCACTTTGTTTTTTTGATGAAAACTAAATTCATCTTCATCACCGGCGGAGTGTGCTCTTCTCTCGGGAAGGGGATTGCAACAGCCTCCATCGGAGCTTTGTTGAAATCTGCGGGCTTTTCCGTATTCCCGATGAAGCTTGATCCATATTTGAATGTTGATCCCGGTACGATGTCGCCTTTTCAACATGGCGAGGTTTTCGTGACTGACGATGGTTCAGAAGCGGATCTCGATCTCGGGCATTACGAACGATTCATCGATGTGGCTCTCTCGAAAGAATCTACTGTTACTACCGGTCAAATTTACACAGAAGTTCTTGAGCGCGAGCGAAAAGGAGATTTTCTTGGGGGGACGATCCAAATTATTCCTCATATCACCCGTGCGATTCGTGAGCGGATTATTCTTGCCGCGAAAGTTTCCAAAGCTGACATTGTTCTAGTCGAGATTGGCGGAACGGTTGGCGACATTGAGGGTGAGCCTTTTCTCGAAGCGATTCGCCACATGCGCTACCAACTTGGTACGGAAAAAACTTTATTTGTTCATCTCACACTATTACCGTTCCTTGCTGCTTCCCAAGAGTTGAAAACTAAACCGACGCAAGCTTCTGTCCGCGAGCTGCGGAGAATCGGCATTGCGCCTGACATTATTCTCACGCGTGCGGATCTACCGATCGAGACGAAGCATCTCAAAAAGATTGCGCTCTTTTGCGATGTTCCGGAAGAATGTGTGATTCCGGCACCCACCGTTGATTCGATTTATCAAGTTCCCGAAAATTTCGAGCAATCGGGAATTACAAAAATTATTGAAAAAAGATTGCGACTTCCGCTCAAGAAGCCAAATCTTGAAAAATGGAAACAACTTTCTGCTGCGTGTAAGCGGGAAAAGAAACGGCTTCGCATCGTGGCGGTGGGGAAATACATCGATCTTGATGATGCCTACATTTCTGTGAATGAGGCGCTGAAAGCCGCGGCTCTCGCGGTGAGTCGCGAAGTCGAAATTGTGTGGGTGGATTCGGAAAAATTAACGAACGCGAAATCTCCAGGATGGAAAAAGATTCGAAAGGCTGATGGGATTCTCGTGCCGGGTGGTTTCGGCGGGCGAGGGATTGAAGGCAAAATTCTCGTGGCGGAATATGCACGCGTGAAAAAAATTCCATATCTCGGACTTTGTCTCGGGATGCAGGTTCTCGTAATTGAGTTCGCGCGGAATGTCTTGAAATTGGCAAACGCGAATTCCGAAGAGTTTGTTTCGCAAACGGAAGATCCGGTGATCAACTTTATTCCCGATCAACGAAAGATTCGTAAAAAAGGCGGTACGATGCGGCTCGGCGCGTATCGCTGCGAGCTTTCTCCACATTCTCTTTCTCGAAAACTATATGGCAAGAAAACGATTTCCGAACGTCACCGTCACCGTTACGAAGTGAACAACGATTATCGCAACGCGCTCGAAACTGCCGGACTTCGAATCGCCGGCAACAATCCGGAGGGCGATCTAGTCGAAATTACTGAAGTTAAAGGTCATCCTTTCATGCTCGGCTGTCAGTTTCACCCCGAATTTCTTTCGCGCCCCTTTCGCCCACACCCTCTTTTTCATGGATTCATGAAGGCGGCAGCAAAATCATGAATCATGGAGCATATAACTTGGAGCACATAACATAGAACATGAAACAAGAGCCTTTGTAAAAGTTGGAATTTCAAAAACTTCCTCGGCAAATTATTGAGTGAACCGTTTTTGAAGTAAAATCTTTTACAATGACCTCCTCCGAACTTCGTCAAAAGTATCTCGAATTTTTTGCTTCGAAAAGTCACGCAGTGATTCCGTCTGCCTCCTTGATTCCCGAAAACGATCCCACTTGTCTTTTCACCACTGCGGGGATGCACCCACTCGTTCCTTTTCTGCTCGGCGAAAAACATTCTGCCGGTTCAAAATTAACGAGTTGCCAAAAATGTGTGCGAACTAGAGACATTGATTCTGTCGGCGACGAGGTGCATCTTACTTTTTTCGAAATGCTTGGAAACTGGTCATTTGGCGATTACTGGAAGCGCGAGGCGATTGAAATGAGTTTTGAATTTCTCACGAAAGTTCTCGGTTTTCCGATCGAAAAATTAGCAGTTTCGGTTTTTGCCGGAGATGCCGATGCTGACTTCGATTCGGAATCTTTCGAAATGTGGAAAAGTTTAGGTATTCCCGAAAATCGAATCGCGAAACTTTCCAAAAAAGAAAATTGGTGGGGACCGGCTGGGGCGACTGGACCATGCGGTCCGGATACAGAAATGTTTTTTTGGAATTCTGATGAAAAAATTCCCGGGAGTTTCCAAGAAACTCATGAGGATTCTCGATGGGTGGAGATTTGGAATGATGTTTTCATGGAATATGAAAAAACGGCGGATGGTAAATTCATTCCGTTGAAACAAAAAAATGTAGATACGGGGATGGGACTTGATCGCGTAGCGGCGATTCTCCAAAAAGTTCCCACTGTTTTTGAAACAGATTTATTCGCGCCGATTGTCGCGAAGATTCGCGATCTAGCGAAGACGAAAAATGAGCGTTCCGAAAGAATTATTGCCGACCATCTTCGCGCCGCGACTTTCATTATTGGCGATGAGCGGGGAGTGTCGCCGTCGAATGTCGATGCGGGCTACATTGTTCGCCGCTTGATTCGTCGCGCAATCCGTGAAGCGCGGAAGCTGGGATTCGATTTCAATCAAACTTTTACGACGATAATTGCTGAGGTTGTGATCGAAAATTTCGGCGAAGCCTATCCAGAGTTGGTTCAAAACTCAGCGAAGATTCTGCTTGAATTAGAAAAAGAGGAGAACCAATTTAAAAAAACTTTAGAAAAAGGGGAAAAATGGTTGAGAAACGAAATAGAAAGAAAAAGAAAAACATTTAGTAAAGATGAAATCTTTTTGGGGAGTGAAGAATTTTTTTATGCAACCACCGCTTTTTATGTTTTTGAAACATACGGATTTCCTTTGGAATTGAGTATTGAGATAGCGAAGGAAGAAGGATTAAAGATTCCAAAGGATATAGAAGAAGAATTTAAAAAGAAGATGCAAAAACATCAAGAAAAATCCCGCACTGCTTCCGCTGGGAAATTTGCGGGTGGGCTGGCGGATGATTCCGAAGCGGTGGCGCAACTTCACACTGCCACCCATCTTTTGAATGCGGCTTTGCGAAAAGTTCTTGGCGAGCATGTTTCCCAAAAAGGTTCGAACATCACTGCGGAAAGATTGCGTTTCGATTTTTCACATCCCGAAAAAATGACACCCGAACAAAAAGTCGAAGTTGAAAAAATCGTGAATGAAGCAATTCAAAAAAGTCTCAAAGTTTCGTGTGAAGAAATGACAGTTGATGAGGCGAAGGCTGCAGGGGCGATGGGTGTTTTTGATTCAAAGTATGGAGAGAAAGTGAAGGTGTTTTCGATTGGCGGTTCGACAAGCTCCCATTCGACAAGCTCAGGGCAGGCAGGACAGGTGTTTTCTCGGGAAATCTGTGGAGGACCGCATGCGAAAAATACGGGAGAGTTGGGACGATTCAAAATTAAAAAAGAGGAATCGAGTTCGGCGGGAGTGAGGAGGATTAAGGCGGTTTTGATTTCCGAATAAAAAAAGTGAACGAAGGAGGTGACGGAATAGTTTTCAATGATTAAGCTGGTTTCTTATTTTTTAATTTTTTTAAAATGCTAGAAAATGCAGAAATGACTTCTGTCGAAAAAGTCCCCGAAATTCCAGAATCTGTTTTGAGATTAACAGAACCGATTTTCGAAGCGTTCAAAAGCCAAATTGAAATAGGGGGTGAGTTCGATAAAATACAATTTTTGGATGAGGCGAAGGTGGTGAGAGAAAGTTTGGGGACAGACGAAGTTGGGGTTTTTGACCAGCAGGTTCAGACAAATTTAAAAATTCTCCAACTTCTCCAACTTATTGCAGGAGTAGAAAATTAACTTTTTCTTTTTCCCAAATAAGCCGAGCTCGAGTAAAATCTTTGAGCTTTTTATTTTTTTCAAAATGAAAGAC
>JAGLJE010000044.1 GCA_023142645.1 Candidatus Altimarinota bacterium
ACGAACAAGACCATGAAGATAAACAGTTTTAAAGGGAGATTTTCCGGTAAATTCCGCGCCGAGCATTACCATCCGCGCCACCCAAAAAAAGAGAATATCGTAGCCGGTTTCGAGAACGGTATTCGGATAAAAAGCTCGAAAATCGCGCGTGCTACCCGGCCAACCAAGCGTAGCAAACGGCCACAACCCGCTACTAAACCATGTATCAAGCACATCCGGATCACGAACTAAATTTAGATTACCGCAACTCGGACATTTCTTCGGCGGCTTCTCTGAAACAATCATCCGCTGACAACCTTCTTTCTTTCTAACTCTTTTGTCAGCAAATTCAGGAACTTTTTTACAATACCAAACCGGCAACTGATGCCCCCACCACAGCTGGCGAGAAATGCACCAATCGTGAATTTCATCCAGCCAGCGAGTGAATTCTTTTTCGAAACGAGCAGGTACGAACTCAATTTTTTTCTTTTTAACGATGTTTAAAGCCCTCGCCGCAAGCGGTTGCATTTTTACAAACCACTGTGTCGATTCAAGTGGTTCGATAACGCTATCGCAGCGCGAACAATGACCGACCGAATGCACGTGTTTTTCAATACGCTCCAAATTTCCAATGTCATCGAGATATTTAATTACCGCTTTTCTAGCTTCACCAAGCGACATTCCTGCAAATTTATTTCCCGCGTGTTTCGTCATTTTCCCGTGCGGACCGATCACGACAATGCTTTCCAGTTCGTGAGTTTTACCAATTTCCGCGTCAAGCGGATCGTGTGCAGGAGTAATCTTAACCGCACCGGTTCCAAATTTCGGATCGACACGCGCATCGGCAATCACACGAATCTCACGATTCACGATCGGTAGAATCAAAGTTTTTCCTATGAAATCGCGATAGCGGGAATCATCGGGATGAACGGCGACTGCGGTATCGCCGAGCATCGTTTCTGGTCGTGTCGTCGCGACACAAACCGATCTATCGGTGGCGGAAACGAAGTAACGGATGAAATACAAATTTCCCTCCTCCTCGCAGTGCTCAACCTCAATATCAGAGAGAACTGTTTTACAACGCGGACACCAATTCACCAATTTTTTACCACGGTAAATTAATTTCTTGCGAAAAAGTTTCACGAAGGCGTGCTGCACCGCGCGTGAACGATCGTCGTCGAGTGTGAAAGCTTCGCGACTCCAATCACAACTCGCGCCCATCTTTTGAATTTGCTCGAAAATACGAGAATGGTATTTATCCTTCCATTTCCATACTTTTTTGATAAATTTTTCACGACCGATACCATCACGCGAAACCCCTTTTTCAAGCAATTTTTTTTCAACCACATTTTGCGTGGCAATTCCAGCATGATCGGTGCCGGGCAACCAAAGAACATCCCGCCCTTGCATCCGCTGAAACCGCGCGAGAATATCTTCAATCGTGAGCGTAATCGCATGACCGAGGTGAAGCGCGCCGGTCACATTCGCCGGCGGCATCATCATCGTGAAAACTTTTTTCTTCGCTTTTCCGGTAGCTCTTCCGATTTCAGCCTTTTCCCATTTCGCGGAAACTTCGTTTTCAATTTCTCCCGGAATGTAAGCTTTCGTAATTCCTTTCATCTGCGAGATGATACCGAAAAATCTGATTTTTGAGAAGTTTTAGATGAACAAAAAATTTGTTTTTTGGCTTTCGAAAGATAAAAACTTCGTGAATTAATAATTTGACACAAAAATAAAATTTGCTAAAGTGAGATACTCTTTAATTCCTTTTAAGATGAGCAACACTGAAACTTCCGGCAACAGCACCATCGACAACGCAACCGATTCAGAAAAATATCCACACTGTCTGCCGCATACTGAAGAAGGCAACCTGAAACTTCTACAAGATCTTGATGAATATAAAACAATCGGCATAATCAGCGACTCCAAAGATCCCCACACCTTACTAAAAATAGCACAACGGAAAGCCTTCGCTGACCTTTCAGACGAAAGAAGGAAAGCACTGAAACCAATTGTGCGACAACTCACGGTGGAGCAGATTGAAATGGCTAGATTTATTATTTCAGCCGAGGAAATCAAAAAACGAGCGGAAAAAATAAAAGAATGTAATTTGCCAATAACAATTTTTCCTTTTCTTTCAGCCGAGAGAATCGAAGATCTCAAATCATTGCTACCCGGAAAAATACTCAATGATTTCCTCGAAAAATTCACACCGAGACAACTTAAGGAATGCGGGAAAATTGACCCTCTAGCTCTCGCAAAACATCGCGACACGCTAAAAAATATCAAACCAGAAGAAAAAGTTACGGATATTATCGAAAACGCATATTTAGACAATATTTTTGAATAAATTAGTCTTTGAGATCTCCCGCAGCTGCTAAACTCTCCTCGTTGCAGACCAAAATTTCTGTCGGAATCGTTTTGTTTGAAACCGAGTTTTTGGAGCAGTCCCTTCCTTCGCTTTTCGCGCAAAATTATGAAAATGTTGAATTTCTTTTTCGCGACAATTCGGGAGGTGAAGTAAGCAAATTTTTGGAAGAACGATTACCGAAAGTTTTTCGGAAAGCGAAGATTTCGCGCGGAAAAAATCTTTTCCATTCCGGCGGAATGAATGAATTGATTCACAACTCGCGAGGTGAATATTTCATCGCCGCAAGCGGAGACATGCTGTACCCCCCCGATTTAATTTCGCGGGCAGTGGCGATTCTCGAAAAACCGGAAAACCAAAAATTCGGCAGTCTCGGTGTGAAATTAAAAAAATGGAATTTCGCAAACGGTGAAAAAACCAATGTGATCGATTCGTGTGGGATTGGAATTTCAAAGTCGCACCGTTTTTTCGAAATCGGCGGTAGCAAAAAAGATAATGTTAAATTTTTACAATCGCGTGAAATTTTTGGAGCGAGTTGCGCACTAGCAATTTTTCGACGAAAAGCGCTCAACGAGATAAAAATTGGCAGGGAATTTTTCGATGAAAAACTACACTTCAAAAACGATACCGACATCGCTTACCGATTGCAGTTAATTGGCTGGAAATCGCTTTTCGTGCCAGAAATCACAGCGTGGCACGCGCGCGGCCTCAGCAGCGGGAAACCGCGGAGCGCGCGTTCGAATTTCGAAAAAGAGAACTCAATTTTCGGGCAATTTGTGGTAGTCGAGAAAAATTTTTCAGAGGAATTCTCTTGGCGCGTGAGATTTCTCACGAAGTTGCGACTACTGGCAATTCGAATTTTCGGATTGTTTTTTGAAAGAGCGGCTAGAAATGGGTTTCGTAAATTCGAGAAAATTCGGGAAAAATTAGAAAAATCTCCACGAAAAGTAAAAATCGAAGAGATTGAAAGATTAATGGAAATCAGTTAACTCCCCACGCTACAAACTATTAACTGCCAACTACTTGAAAGTTTCAATCATCATTCTCGATTTTGAAAAATCCACGCGAGTGGTAAAAAATGTGGAATCGATTTTTCGGCAAAAGACGGATATTAATTTCGAAATCGTGATTGCAGTGAATCGTGCCACACCTCAAAAAAAGCTTGAACTTGAACCGCTTTCTAAATTTCCGAATATTCGATTAATTTTTAACGAGAAGAACCTCGGATACCCGCGAGGAATGAACGAGGCGGTGAAAAAATCAAGCGGTGAAATTCTTTTCATTGTGAATCCCGATATCGTGTGGCGAGATGAAAACGCGCTAGTGAAACTTATGAATTTTTTGGAGAGTAATCCAAAAATCGGTGTACTTGCTCCGCATCAGCAAAACGATTCAGATGGAAAAACAGCGCAGACCGTTCGCGCGTTTCCGAAACTCGGAATTCAAATCGCGCGGCGGACATGGCTACGACGACTGCCGAAAATTCGAGAGCGCGTCGAATT
>JAGLJE010000045.1 GCA_023142645.1 Candidatus Altimarinota bacterium
GAGCTTGTCGAATGGGAGCTTGTCGAATGGGAGCTTATTAAAAGTCGTCGCTCAAATTCTAGAACATCCTTTTTGAAACCTGTCCCCAACCCCGATCGAAGACTTGCCTCGAAAATATTATCACCGAGAATCACCGCGATTGATTCATTTGCCTGTCCCGAGCCGCATCGAGGGACCGCGAATTTTTCGGACAACTTCAAAGCTCCCGCGATACCATCTGCCTTCTTTTGAACCGCGAACGAAAGTCGTACACCGAATTTCCGACCATTGCCAAGTAACTTTTTGAAGTCAGCAAGAAACTTACCGTCCGTCACGATGAGAATCTCGCGAATCCCCGCGCGGCGCAAAGTTTCAAGCGGATACGAAATCATCGCCCGATCGTGAATCGGGAGGAGGTGTTTGTTCGTGAATTTCGTGAACGGAAGAAGGCGCGTACCTTTCCCGCCAGCGAGAATGATTCCTTTCATGATGGTTAGAAATTGGTAGTTGGTAGTTTTTCCTATTTTTTCTTTGGAAAAAGAATTGGCGGCTTTGTGAGTTTGAATTCAGAAACCGCACCCCACTTTTTCAACTTTTCCAAATCCCCCTCTAAACTCATTCCCAAACTTTTTGTGATCTTCACGGAAGTTTGCGGGATGAAAGGCTGCAGCGCAAGCGCAAGATGGCGAAGAATTTCAAGAAGGATACCAAGAATCTTATTTCTCTCCTCACCTTGCAACTCCCACGGCTTTTTTTCAGTGATGAATTTATTCGCGAATTCCACCACATCAAAAATCGCGGCAAGCGCAGCACGAAAATCAAATTCACTCGACATCGCGCTTTCAATTTTCTCCCACATTTTCTGAACCTCGATCTCTCCAATTTCTGAATGCTGAATGCTGAATGCTGAATGCTGTTTCGTCACCATCGTAACCACCCGCGAAACCAAATTTCCCAAACCGTTCGCAAGGTGCGAATTGTAAACTTCCTCGAATCTAGCTTTACTGAAATCTCCATCCTTTCCATTTGGAATTTCAGCGAGCAGATAATATCGCAGCGCATCACTCCCCCACTCGCGAGAGAATTCGACGGGATCGACGACATTGCCGAAACTTTTTGACATCTTCTTACCTTCGGAAGTAATGAAACCGTGAATGTAAATTTTGTCAGGCAACGGAAGCTTTGCGGCAAGCAACATTCCAAGCCAAATTCCCGCGTGGAAGCGAACAATGTCCTTCCCAATCACATGAACTTTTTCGGAATTGATCCACCACTTTTGGAAATTCTCACCCTCGTCTTCAAAATCAATTGCGGAAATGTAATTCGTGAGCGCATCACACCAAACATACATCGTCTGGCTGGAATCGCCCGGAACAGGAATCCCCCACTGCAAAGTTTCGCTCGATCGTGAAAACGAAACATCGTGAAGCCCCTCGCGAACTACGTTCAAAAATTCTTTCGCGCGGAAATGCGGAAGAATTTCCACTTTTTTTGATTCGAGAATTTCGAGGATTTCAGCAGAAAAATCAGAAAGCCGAAAAAACCAATTTTCCTCCTCTACTTCGTCCAACTCTTGACTTGGATGATTTCCGCACCGCCCATCAATCAAATCTTGTTTGCGCTTAAACTCTTCGCAGCCGGAACAGTATTTTCCGGAATACTTCCGTTTTTCCAGTTTCCCCGCCACCACCAATTTCTGCCACATTTTTT
>JAGLJE010000046.1 GCA_023142645.1 Candidatus Altimarinota bacterium
TTATATTCAGCAATTTTTTCTTTATCTGCATCGCTTAAATTAATATTTTTTTCTTTTAGATCGTTCTCAATTTGCGCAGCCATTTTTACGACACTTTCCGCTCCTGCTTTTTGCCAAATGACCCTCTTCTCACCGATTTCGAGATGATTTTTATTTTTTAGCATTTTTTTATTATTTAGAGATTTTCAACCTTGACAAAATTTTGGAAAATTAAAAAACAAACAACCAGTGCTAAAAATAACAGTAGTAGCCAAATTAACACCACGCTTAAGCGTGGTGTTAATTTTGACCACCAAGATTTTTTCGTCTCATCAATATTTTTTTCTTCATTAAAATTAAAAAGTTCTTTTGAATCAATTTTTCGCGCAAGATCTTTATCGACAGATGCAATGTAGTCTGCAAGCTCGTTCAAATTATTCGGAGAAATATTTTTAGTTTTTAGAATTTTATTAGCAATCTTCCATCGATCGTCCGGTGACAATTCATCTAAATTTTCCAAAAACGATTCGAGTGCGTTTTCACTCTTCAATTTTTTATTCCCAAGTTTTTGTGCGGAAAAAACCTTAGCTAATTCTTTTTTTTGTTGCTTCCAGTCATCTTCCGCCTTTTTCCATCGCGTGTTATCCGCTTCCTCTGAAAAAAGTTGCGTGACTTTTTGTAATGTCGCGGACATCATCGAATTTTTCGTAAATGATTCTTCGTTATGCTGCATAGTTTGCAGCATTTGCGAAACCTCTTTCGCTAAATTTTTACACTGAATAACATCCAAATTCTTTTGAAGATCCTTCCACAAGTTTTCGATTGTACTGCGAGTAATATTTTCATCGTGAAAACCATTGCTGGATTTATTATCCTTATTTGTAATGTTTTTCAAAAATTCGTTTTTTATTCCTCGTAAAACCAATGTGGCAATTTTTTGTGTGTTACGGTTTTGTCTTGATAATTCTGCGAGCAATTCTTCATGATTCGCCTGATTCTGTAAAAGTTCTTTCTTCTTTGCTTCAATTTTTTCGCCAATATTTTCAGTTTCATTTTTTCTACGCGAAACTATTCGCAGCGAAGTTTTCTGAAAAATTTCATTGTTTATGTCTGACGATTGAGTCATTTGCCGCCACAAAAACCTTTTTTCACCAATTTCGGAATGATTTCTGTTTTTTTGCATAATTTTTTGGTACCAATTTAATGTTAAAATTAAGTTCGAAATCTGGTCATTTTAGCAAAAATATGGATAAAAATCAATCAAAAGATCGTATCGAAAAGTTGAAAAAATGGTTACAAGAATGGAATCAGAAATATTTCACAGGTAGTGGAGAGACTGACGTTTCTGAAGGTGCACGCGATCAATTGAAGCGTGAGTTGGAAGAACTGGAAGCAAAATTTCCAGAATTCATCACGCCCGACAGTCCTACACAGCGAGTGGGTGCACCGCTGAGTGGAAAATTACCAAAAATTACTCACAAGACCCGCAAAATGAGTTTGAATGATGTTTTTTCGACTACAGAATTAGAAGAATGGGGAGAAAGAGTCCGCAAATTTATTCCACTCGAAAAACCGGAATTTTTTTGTGAATTAAAAATTGATGGACTGAATGTCGCAGTGTGGTATGAAAATGGAGAACTTATGAAAGCAATTACGCGAGGAGATGGCTTGATCGGTGAGGACATCACGCATGCGATTCGTACGATTGACTCGATTCCGCTCCAGCTTTCAGAACCCGCTACGCTTGAAATTTCCGGCGAAGTTTTCATGCCACGAGTTGCATTTAAAAAATTAAATGCTGAAATTAGCCAAAAAAATATTATGCGGAAAAAAAGCAGCAAAAGAGAGTTTTCTGAATTTGCAAATCCGCGGAACGCTGCAGCGGGTTCTGTTCGTCAACTCAATCCTGCAATCGCCGCCCGCCGCGATCTTGCGATGTTTTTTTACACACTCGGAGAAAATAATTTGCAGAACCCACCGTGTACGCAGGTCGAAGTTCTCATGCGTTTCGAAAAACTCGGGTTGCCGACTTCACCATACCATCATCTCGTTAACGAAATTTCCGAAATCGAAAAAATATTCGACAATTGGGGGAAGCAACGCGATTTACTCGCATTCGACATTGATGGCATTGTCGTCAAAATAAATTCGCTCGCGCAACAAAAAAAAATGGGTTTCACTTCTAAATCACCGCGCGGAATGATCGCGTTTAAATTTCCTGCCGAACAAGTTTCAACCGTGATTGAAAATATTGAAATTCAAGTTGGTCGAACCGGCGTGCTTACGCCAGTCGCGATTCTCCAACCCGTCGTGGTTGCAGGTTCGACAGTTTCGCGCGCAACGCTCCACAATTTCGAAGAAATGGAAAAGAAAGATGTTCGCATTGGCGACACTGTTGTCATCCAAAAAGCGGGTGATATTATTCCCGAAATTGTCTCAGTGATTCGCGATCTGCGTTTAAAAAATTCCGTCAAAATTTTTCCGCCGAAGAATTGTCCGATTTGCGATTCCAAAATTTTCAAAACAAGCGAAGTTGCGCTTCGTTGCATGAATTTGAATTGCGGAGCAATTCATCGCGAAATGATCGAACATTTTGTTTCGAAAGCCGCGCTTGAAATCGACGGTCTCGGACAGAAAGTTGTCGATGTGTTGATTGAAAATAATCTCATTGAGGATGTTGCGGATTTATTTTTAATAGATAAAGAAGAATTATTACAGCTTCCATTTTTTCAGGAAAAAAAAGCGGGAAATTTAATCGATTCATTGCAAAAAGCTAAA
Organism: Candidatus Altimarinota bacterium; assembly: GCA_023142645.1. Lineage (GTDB taxonomy): Bacteria > Patescibacteriota > Gracilibacteria > JAHISY01 > JAHISY01 > JAHISY01. Next base: position 2,758 of record JAGLJE010000046.1, read on the forward strand.
AAAGTTCATCTTGAAAAATTACTTTTTGGACTCGGCATTCGCTTTGTCGGGGAAGTTTCTGCTTCGGATATCGCGAAAGAATTCCAAAATTCCAGTGGAGAAACTTTATCTGATTTTATCGAGTTCGCGAAAAATAAAGAAGCTGAAGAATGGTTGGAGATTGAAGGAATCGGTGAAAAAGTCGCAGAAAGTTTGCAGAATTGGTTTTCGGTCAAAAAAAATTTACAGCTTTTAGAAAAATTAGAAAAAGTAGGTATTGAGATTATTTTTGAAGAAAAATCACCGCAAAAATTATCCGGCAAAACTTTCGTGATAACGGGAAGTTTAGAAAATCACTCGCGACAGGGGATCAAAGATACGATTAAGAAATTTGGCGGAAAAGTTTCTAGCTCTATTTCCGCCAAAACCAGCTTCCTTATTGCGGGTGCGGGTGGCGGCTCGAAGTTGAAAAAAGCGAAAGAGTTGAATGTTAAAATAGTTTCCGAAAAAGATTTCGAAAGAATGATCTTATGAAAAATTTTGATCCGAAAAAAAATGAAAATCTTGCGACAATTGCAAATATTGTTTTAAGTTTCAAGTCATGAGTTCTAAGTTACCTCGTATTGCAATCGTCCATGAATATCTCACGCGAATGGGTGGTGCGGAAAAAGTTGCGAAAGTTTTGTCTGATCTGTTTCCGAGTGCTCGAATTTTTACATTACTTTACGATGAAAAAAATTGCGGGAAATTTTTTCCTGCACAAAAAGTGGAAACGTCTCGACTTCAAAAATTCCCAAAATTTTTTCGTACACATCCAAAATTTCTTCTTCCTTTTATTCGCACCGCCGTCGAAGGGTGGGATTTTCGCGATTATGATCTTGTGATTTCATCAAGCTCGGCATTCGCTCACGGAATTATAACACCGCTGCACACGCGAAATATTTGCTACTGTCACTCACCGGCACGGTTTTTGTGGGATTATACGCACGAATATTTACGAGAAAACCGTATCTATGGCATTAAAAAACTTTTCGCGAATTCCCTTCTTAAGAATTTGCGGATTTGGAATCAATTGTCGGCAAAACGAGTTGATCGTTTTCTTGCAAACTCCATGACGATTCAAAAAAGGATTAAAAAATATTACCGTGTTTCGGCAGATATTGTTCATCCTCCGGTCGAGGTTTCCAAAATTCGAATGAGCGGGCATCACGAAAATTATTTTCTAATCGTTTCGCAACTCACGAACTACAAACGGATTGATCTCGCGATTTCGATTTTCAACAAACTTCGTCGGCGACTCGTAATCGTCGGCGATGGTCCACATCGCGATTTTCTTGAATCAATTGCAGGAGACACGATTGAGTTTCTCGGCTGGCGATCGGACGGCGAAGTTGCCGAGCTGTTGAAAAATTGTCGCGGTTTTATTTTTCCCGGCGAGGACGATTTCGGCATCGCTCCCGTTGAGGCAATGGCTGCCGGCAAGCCGGTGCTCGCATTCGGAAAAGGTGGTGCTACTGAAACCGTGATTCCGAAAAAAACAGGTATTCTTTTTAATTCTCAAACTCCTGAAAGTTTGGAGAACGGGCTGGCGGAATTATTCGCGAATGAAAAAAAGTTCCAGCCGGCAAAAATTCGTGCACACGCAAAACAATTTGCGCGAGAAATTTTCGAAGAAAAAATTCAAAAAGTGGTATCTGAAGAATGGAGAGCCGTGCGAAAAAATTCTAAATTCTAAGTCAACTTCGATTTAAGTCTCCGGTTGGTCGGCGTACGCGCTGTCGGCATTTTTGCCATTCATTGCCAGAGAGCTCATGGCAAAAGGTTTGCGTAAGGTTTTCGGCGGCAACTGAAACGGTTTTTTCTTCAATCTGGCGAGTAACCTTTTCATTTTCTTGCTCGATTAAATTCAGAAGCTTGAAGCTAAAATTTTTACCATCCTCGAGTTGGCGAAAAACCTTTCCTTGCAGCGTGAAAACATTTTTTTTCAGACTAACGGGTACTGTAATTTCACGGAAATACAGTTTTTTATCGTTTTGCGAAACTTCAATTTTTACCCCTTCAATCTTTTCTCCATCGGTTCCGACCAGCTGATAACCACTGAAGGGAAGTGGGACTTTACCCGTGAAATTAAACTCAGCCAAAGCAAATGTGAGAATCTTTTTGGTGTTTTCTACCGCAAAAGAAAAAAGATTTTGCCATTCATCATCTTGGATAATTGTTGTAGTAGCTTCGGTAACTGGAAACTTAAATGCTGGTGTTTTGAGTTGTGTAAGTGAGGATAATTGGTAATCGAATTCCCCGCTTATCACCCCACTTTTATCCTTCACTGAAAGTTTTCCAGAAAGAGAAGCAGTGATTGGAATTGTTGTTTCGATTTTTCCCAAACCGAGAATTTTTACCCTTGCTTCTTTTCCTCCGAAATTTGCGGAAGTAATATTCAAAAGATTTTCTCCGAGAATTTGCACTTGTTTTCCGGGGGCAAGTCCTTCCACTGATTCAAGTGTCGAGATGCTTGGTTGAGGATAAAAAGATTGATTCACAGCAGCAGGGAGAGTAAAAGTAACCGAATTTGAGCTACCCCATTTATTCGAAACCCTGAGTGTGAAGCGATTTTCTCCTGCTTCTTCAGGAAGCCTAGCTTCTGCGTCATTTGATCCGAGATCGATTAGCGAAAATGTTCCTGCATTTGAAGAAATTCCAAAATTACTTCTAGATCCTCCGAAATTTCTGCCAAAGATTTTTATTTTTCGAGTAGAAGAATCAATCTTAATTTCTGTGATTTTCGGATTCAGATTTTCCTCAAATTCGTAATTGAAAATTTTACTTTTCCATCCGTCCATTTCGATCCACGCCTCTCCACTTTCGGCAGGGGCAGAGTCCATCTCGACTTCCGAACCGACAATATCGACCTCCTTGTTATTCAGCATGATTTTTAAAGTACGACCAAAAGATCCACTCAAATTCATCTGAAAAACCGCTTTTTCATTTTTATTCTGTAAATTTAAAATTTCTACGATCGCAGGAAAACTACCCATAGCAACGTAATAAAATTGTGGGGAAGAAATTTCATTTACTCCTAGCACCACTCCTCCCGCGTATGGAAGAATGGTTTCTCCTTTCTCAAAAAAGATTTCGCCGTCTGCCACAAAAGTGGGATTCGTGAGAGTGCTGCCATCTTCAAAAATAAGTGAAAGCTTTGAGAGACTATTCTCGAAACCAGTGAAACCTTTTCCGTACACACGAAAATTGCCTCCCGAAAACGAGATGCCACTCACATCCACGGGTGTGGCGATTATGAGTGTTTCGTTCGTGTCGAATTCAAAACCTTCTTTTTTTGCCACGATTGAGCAACCAGAAAAATCAGTCGGTAATATGATAGTTGCGTTGAATTGCGATTGGCTTTCGATTTCCAATTTAGCGTCCTCACACCAAAATTCCGTAGCATCCAAATTTTTACCGGAAATCTCTAACTCATTTTTCGGCAATAACCCTAGAGGAGCATTTACCTTCGTAATTGCGGGTTCGCGAAGATCAAGATAAATCGTGTTGCTTTCAAGAGTGATTATCGTACCCTCAACATCCACTTCTTTTTTTATGAAGAGATAACCTGATTGCATTTCTTTCGCGAGTTGAAATTCCAACTCGTTTCCGAAACTGTTGGAAATCGAATAATCTTCACCGGCGAGATTAATTGTCAGATCATTTACTTCCGTTCCGAAGTTTTTTCCCGAAATTTTCACGAAATTTCCCGCTTGTGGGATCGAAGAGAGATTTTTGAACTCGCTAATCTCTGGATTCTTCGGCTCAAGAGTAGCATTGACTGAAATCTCGCTACTCAAAAAGAGAGCTACGATTCCGAGTGCGAAAGCTAGAATTTTGGTTTGTTTTTGTTTTTGCATACTGTCATTTTAACATTTATTTCTAAAAATAGCAAATATCTGATTGCACAAAATTCAACCTTTAAACGAAGTTTGCTAAAATCCCTTGCGATGATTGAAAAAATTAAAAATATCCACGCAGAGAGGAAAGAAAGATTAAGCGAGCGGCGAGTTGCAGAAAAAGTGGGGCGGGCAGGTATGGATGATTTCGTGAGATATCTCCATTCGTCGTGGCGGATTATTTGGAGCAATCTTCTCGCGGGGGTTTTCCGCGGGCTTGGTTTCGTGATTGGAGCGACAGCGGTGCTCGCAATTGCGGTTTATGTTCTCGTACAAATTCTCGGGAATCTGCCGTGGGTAGGAGAATATTTCGCGCAGATTGGTGAGTTCGTAAACAGTATTCAAGAAGGCGCTGAAGGATTGAAAAGTCTGGGGCGGTGAATTCAGCTAGGACTTGACTTCAAGAAAGGTTTTACATAAAATCAAACCTTGCTTTTAACTTAAAAAGTATGAATAGACTAGCAGAATGGATTATTTTTACTCCACCATCTGAGAGAAGAGGACTAATAAAAAGTCTTTTAGGCGAGGATGCAAAGTTCGAAAAATCGAAAGAATTCGTTAAGAGTGTCGTAAAAAAGCTCGAAATGGTTTCGAGTCTCGATGATAAACCTCTCCTAAAGGTAGCAAAGGGTATTTTTGGTGATTTTAGGGAAAATGCTGGTTCGATATCTGTTCCTGAACAGGATTTTCAAAGAATAGGTATTTTTCTTGAAATTTTAAACAAGAAGGATTTAACGAAAGATGACCTTTCTTGGGTGACGAACGAGTTAAAAATCTATT
>JAGLJE010000047.1 GCA_023142645.1 Candidatus Altimarinota bacterium
AAAGAAGCAGTCCGATAAATATCACGATCGCGATTATGATAAAAACCAACTTTTTCACGATCCGATATTACACCAGACAATCTTTAAAATTCAAATTTTTTAGAAAACGACATCACCGGGAGGAATTTCCCCTTCTTCGCCGGTAATTTTAGTATCGGTCTCGCATGGTGCCCCACCGCCGCCTTTGCCACCCAAATACTCTGTCAAAAGTTTCCAACCTGGAATTAATAACCTCACTTCGTTTAACGGGATGCTGATTCCGTAACCACCAGACTCGTTCAAAATTTGGCCATTCAAGACAAAATTGCGGAAACCCTCAAAAGCTTTTTCGTTCTCAAAAATTTCTTTGAATTTCTTCTTCGCGTTAACAGAACTCTTTATTTTATCGAGATATTTTTCCAGTACGTCCGGCTTGCCAGTACCGGTTTTGAGATAAATCACATATCCATTCACGAGCGAAGCCACTTCCAACATCAGACCAAACGGCGAATTGACATTAATTATTTCTTTGCTAATACTCGTTTCTGTTCCCCAAACTACCCGTTTATACTTTCCTTTTTTATCGGTCGTTGACGGAATAATCACTACGTCTCCCACAAATTCCGATGAACGAGCTATATTCAATTTATCTTCGTTGTAAAGTGCCGACTCAATTGCGATTATCGCCCCTTTGTCCATATTTATCTCCAACTCATGAAGGATCTTTTTTATTTTCGGATCACTAATTTCTGAAGCTCTTTTTGCTGTAAATTCTTTGTAATTTTGACGGCTTTTCAGATAACCAGCTAATTTATAAGCCTGCGCTTCTCGCTTCATTTCTCTTTTTAATCCATCAAAATCCCGGACTTCCCAATCACTAAGAATTTCAGCCATTTCAAGCATTTTTTCGTCACAACCTCTCTTTTTCCATTCCTTCTTCCATGCTTCTTTAGCTTTCGCACGCCTTTCGAAAGACTTCAAATCTTTGCCATTACCTGCTGCCAGCATTTCTCGCTTCAACCATCCTAAAGCAGTTTGGATAAGTTTTTCATTCGTTCTTTGAAAATCCTTCCCTCCTTCTTTCACAATAATTTTCTTGCTAAGATAATTATCAAGCAATTTTTCCACACCTCTCTCTTGGACTTCATCAAATCTCCAGCCAAGAACTTTATCAATTCTTTTTTCGAGATATTTTTTTGGCTTCGGATCAAGTCTTTTTCTTGCGCTTAAATATTCACTTCTTCTCAAAGTTTTTCCTTCTAGCGATAAGATAGCTGGATCTGCTAAATAATTTCTTTGGGCTTTAGCAGTAAACCAGTCAAGCGGTCTCAACGCAAGAGTCCAGTCCCCCGGCACATTATGGAAATATCGAGCCATAGTGAGCGAAACTTTTTGCTTCGGAGGCTGCTCAATTGTCACAACAACTTTTTCTAAAGCTTTCACCACAATCGCCGGATTTTCACAGTTTGGAATCTCGATTTGCGCAATTTGATAATTCACGATTTCATTTTTGTTAAATTTGCCATCAAGATACTTTTTGAGAATTGCTTCCTTTTGCTGCGAATCTCGAATCTCAAGATATTTATAAATATAACTCGAATCCCCGCGAAGTTGTTTCGAAGCTCCAATATTATCAGCCCATGCATCTCCGCTCGATCTATCAATACGAGCTTCAAGTTTTCCTCCGTGAGTTTTTTGATCCACGCGCAACATGAAAACTTCACCGCCCCTCAAAATACTCTCTACTTTTGATTTATATTTTTCAGGAGTCTCACCGAGCTTTTTTTCGCCAAAATTAGCGTATAGCACATTCCAGTCCATACCAAAACCTAACTTCCCTGCAAAAAGTTCTTTTGTTTTCTCCCCACCATTCCTTTTTGTGCTTCGATCAAGCGCGTAAATCCTCTCAAGAGAACTACCATTCGCGATTCTCCCGTAGCTCACATCGAGAACCTTGAAAGCGGCAATTAATTCTGCCTTTTGGATGTTGTCTAAATCTGATTGATCCACCCACTCTTCAAATTGTCGCGTGCTTCCTCGACGGAATTTTCGCATAGCTTCCTGGTCTTTGATATTAATTTTTCCATCTAAGCCAAACAACCTCTTCACATCCTCCGGAATTCCGACCGAGACTCGATTTCCATCATTTATGCAAAGTTTGTATTCTTTACCTTCTGGTTGTCCATTTTCCCCAATTTTTTGAACAATTTTGTATTCATATTTTCCGCGTTTACCTACATCTTCAATAATCTTAAATCTGTCGCCTGCTTGCGCCGTACCAGCTTTTTTGTGAGTCGTCGGATCTCTCAAGTTTTCCGTCTTGTTGATCGTAATCACACCATTATAAAGCTTATTGAGAGATTCTTGATATTCTTGCGCTCCATTCTTCATTAATTTATCCACTCTGAATTTTCCTACAGACTGTACAGTAGGCTGTTCTACCACTTTTTCTTTTTTCGAATCATCCATCTTCCACTCCTCTATTACTTTTGAGAATGGTTTTGCTTTCGGAATTTCATCTTTCCCGTAAACTATCTCCTCACAGTTAAAACCAGCTTTCTTAAAAATTTCCTTCAATTTTTCAGCAGAGAGTGTCTTTATCTCAACTTTGTGATGTTTTAGAATTAATTCCGTTGCGCCTTTCGAAGCATGTGCGAGTATATATTGATCTTTTCTAATTTTTATCGCTGTACCTACCTCCTTATCGTGAGCTTCAACCAACTCGTGGCTCATAACAGCTATCTCTTCTGCTGAAATCTCCGTTCTGTTAATTTCTTCCGCGAGCCTTTCCCAAGCTTTTTCTGTACCTTTTGTTTTACCGCGTTTTTCTCTGTTAAGCTTCTGCAAAGCTTCAAGCTTTTCGTCTAAATTTGCATCCATTCCCAAAATTTTATTCATTTGATCCCCTGTGGCGGGAACCTGTCTTTTGTCGCCGCGCTCGAAAACTTTTCCCAAAAAACAAACTAACCTCTCCGGCTTCACCGAGAGATTAAAGCGTGGAAAAGTGATGCGTGTTTTATTTTGCATTTTCGTAGAATTAAATTTTTAATTTTAAATCATGCCATTTTAACAAATTTTTGGTAAAAAATCAATCACCGATAAAGAATTCCCTGCACTGCCGCCACTATAATGTACGCCAACAGCACAACCACCAAGCCAATTACTGCATATTGAATCATGCTTTTCGCTTTTTGAATTTCATTATCATTCCCTGCAGCCACCACGAGCCGGAAGCCGCCGATCACGAGAAAAACAATTGCCACCACTCCTACCATTTTGATGAGCAGGTCAATCACTCCGCCAAGAAAACTCTTCGCATCGGAAAAAGGATTTTGCCCGTCAATTTTGAGAATTTCTTTCACATTTACCTCCTCGAAACCATGAAGATATATTCTCAGCGCGGTTACTTCATTTCCATAAAATTTTCGCCATTTTTCAAGCTCGTCCCCAATATCATATAAATCCCCAATATCTTCTTGTCCACTGAGATTCCTATAATTATTAGCTTGCTGTTTTGCGTCTACATAAATACTACTACAAGCTTCTTTTGCCGTTCGTTTGTCGGTTGTGCACAACTGCCATTCCGCCTCACACCGAAACTCTCCACCATTGATGTGATCGCAATCACAATCATCACACTCGTTCCAACATTCAAGAAAAGCTTCGTGAAGAGCAACGAGATTATTTAGTTCTAACTGCCATCTTCCAATAGTTTCTTCGCAACTTGTTTTTGAATCGCACTCTACTGCTTCCACTACCCCACAAAACATTCCCACCAAAATCGGTAAGGCGATCAGAATTCCGAAAAGTTTTTTTAATTTTATGTGCAAATTTGTTTTTAAATCAGGTAATTTTAGCAAAAAGTAGCGTAATATGCAACCTGCCTACCGAACAGGCGGGCTCCAAAATGCTGAAATCCGCTGGGAAGATCGTGGACATTCTCAATCAAAATGGCTTCACTGCTTACTTCGCGGGAGGAGTCGTGCGAGATTTTTTGTTAAATCGGAAAGTCGCCGACATCGACATCGCCACAGATGCAAATCCTGAAGATGTTGAAAAACTTTTTGAGAAGACGCATCCGATCGGGCGGGAGTTTGGAGTTATGCTCGTAATTTTTGGGAAACACGCGTTCGAAGTAGCGACCTTTCGTGGAGAAAAAAATTATGACGGAAGAAGACCACAGGAAGTTTTTTTCACAAACGCGAGAGAAGATGCAAAGCGGAGGGACTTTACAGTGAACGGAATGTTTTTCGATCCGCGGAAAAAACGAGTGCTCGACTTCGTCGGCGGACAAAAAGATTTGAAGAAGCAGTTGATTCGATTTATTGGAAATGCGGAAGAACGAGTGCAAGAGGATTTTTTGAGAATTTTGCGAGGGGTTCGTTTTCGAAATTTATTGAATTTCGAATATGAAGAATCAACAAAAAATGCAATTCAAAAACACGCGCACCTTCTTCAGCAAATTTCGGGAGAGCGAATCCGCGATGAGCTAGGCAAAATTTTTGATGATGAAAATCGTGGGAAAGCAATCCGCGACTTGGAAGAATTTGGAATTTTAGAAATTCTGATTCCTGAACTCATGAGACTACGAAAGCTACCGCAACCACAAAAATACCATCTCGAAGGCGACTGCTTCACGCACTCACTCGCAGCTTTTTCAAGCTTGCCTAAATCAGCGAATCTCGCAACAGCGTGGGCAACACTCCTCCATGATATCGGAAAAGCAGAGACAATTCGCAAAATTGCGGGTGAAATTTCATACCCTTCGCACGCAGAAAGAGGTGTAACCATCGCGGAAAAAATTCTCCACCGTTTTCGTTTTGACAATGCGACACGCGCAAAAATCGTGTGGCTAATTGCACATCACATGAATTTTTTTGAAATCCCGAAAATGCGGCTCGCACGAAAGCATGAATTTTTTACGCATCCGTGGTTTGCAGATCTCGTGAAACTTACTGCCGCCGATATCCGCGGAACCTTTCCAGCAAATTTTTCGCTGCACCGAAAAATTGTCCACGAATGGAAAATTCGCTCACAGGAAAAGCTGCTTCCACCACCGCGCGAACTTTTGAACGGTGAGGAAATTATTCACGAGCTTCACATCGCGAAAGGTCCAGAAATAGGAAGATTGAAACGAATTTTGAAAGACGCACAAATCGAGGGACTGGTGAATTCACGAAAAAAGGCGATACTGTTTTTGGAAAGCTGTTTAAAAAGGTAAAATTCCAAAAGCCGTTAACCTACCACTTAGTGGTGGGTTAACTATCAATCTACCAACCAATCAATTATGAGAACCCTCTCCGGCATCCAGCCTTCCGGCAGCATCCATCTCGGCAATTATTTCGGAGCAATCGAGCAATTTTTAAATTTTCAGAAAAAAGGTGCTGAACTTTTTATTTTTGTCGCCGATCTCCACGCGCTCACGACGATACGGAATGCAGAAAAGTTGCGACAGAATATTTTCGAAGTAGCAGCAACGTTCGTCGCGTTCGGGTTAACGGGCGAGAAAACGATTCTGTATCGACAGTCAGATGTTCCGGAAATTTTGGAGTTGAACTGGATTTTAAGCTGCGTGGCTCCGATGGGCTTGCTTGAACGAGCGGTGAGCTTCAAGGATAAAGTTACGAAAGGAATTGAAGCAAATGTAGGTTTGTTTAATTATCCTGTTTTGCAATCTGCCGACATTCTCGCGATGCAGCCGGACAAAATTCCGGTGGGAAAAGATCAGAAGCAACATCTCGAAATTACGCGCGATTTAGCGGAAAAATTTAATTTAATTTTCGACGGAAATTTGAAATTGCCGGAACCAGAAATTCCGAAAACCACGGCGATCGTGCCAGGTACCGATGGAGAAAAAATGAGTAAAAGTTATGGCAACACGATTGAGATTTTTGCAGAGGAAAATGTTTTGAAAAAACAAGTGATGAGAATCGTTACGGATTCGACACCGAAAGGCGAGCCACTGGATTATTCGAAATGCAATGTTTTTGCGCTTTTCAAACTACTTGCGAACGAAAAGGAAACTCACAATCTTGCGGAAAAATATCGGAACGGCGATATAGGCTACGGCGATGCAAAAAAACTTTTGCTGGAAAAGATTTTGGAAAAGTTTGACGATGCGCGACGAAAATTTGCAGAGCTGCGGAGAAATCCGGACAAAGTGGAAAAGATTTTGGAGAAAGGCGGAGCGAAAGCAAGAGAGGAGGCGCGAAAAAATTTGGAGGTGATTCGAGAAAAAGTTGGGCTGAAATGAAAAAATTTGAAATGAAACTCTCCACAGCTATCACCGACTTCCTCACTGCGGTGAAGATTGAAAAAAATCAGTCACCGAAAACCGCGCAGAATTACGCGCATTATTTACGAAGAGCGGAGGAGTTTTTCGGAGGTGAAAAAAATGTCGGTAAAATTGATTTCCGCGACATTCAAAATTTCCTCCTCCACCTCGCGGAATTCGAATCGCGCGGAAAAATTTTGAGTGTGAAAACCCGCGGTTACCATGCGATTGCATTACGCGCACTTTTCAAATTTCTCGCGAAACGAGATATCGACTGTCTCGCAGCAGAAAAAATCGAGGTGCCAAAAAGCGAAAAACGAGTGGTGGAATTTTTGACAGAAGAGGAGTTAAAAAGATTGTTTGACACAGTCGGCGGGAAAAATATTCGTGATTTCCGCAATGCGGCAATCTTGGAAACACTTTATTCGACGGGACTTCGTGTCTCAGAACTGACGAATTTGAATCGAAATCAGGTCGACTTGAAACGGCGAGAATTCGCGGTGACGGGAAAAGGAAGAAAAACACGGATTGTTTTTTTAACGAAAGAGGCGACAGAGAAAATTAGGAAATATTTGAATCGGCGAACAGATAATTCACCGGCAGTTTTTCTTTCTCACGGTCCACGAAGCAAAAAAGAGGATGAAATTGTCGGAGGAAAAAATGCAAAAAGGTTGACTCCATGGAGCGTAGCGAATCTTGTGAGGAAGTATTCGATCGCCGCGGGAATCGTGAAAAAAGTGACTCCTCATACCCTCCGTCATTCGTTCGCAACGACGCTGCTCGGAAATGGTGCTGATTTGCGGAGTGTACAGGAGATGCTTGGTCACGCCTCAATCACGACGACGCAAATTTACACGCATGTGACAAATAAACGCTTGCGCGAAATTCATG
>JAGLJE010000048.1 GCA_023142645.1 Candidatus Altimarinota bacterium
CTCAACACTCCATTTTCGTCCAAAGTTTTTTCCACCCCTTCTAATAGTCCATACTCGTACTTTTGCTCCCTCGAAATTCTCAACACTCCATTTTCGTCCAAAGTTTTTTCCACCCTTTTTGATATGTTTCCATTTCTTCTGAATTCATCGATTCTTTCATTTGAGATTTTTGATGTCGATTTGTCAAAGACTCTTTCAACATTATGGAAACATACCCCTTTGTTGCGCCACCAGTGTATTCGTTCTCCCGAAATTTTCAAGTTCCCATTTTCATCCGGATATCTATCTACACACACGATATTCTTCCCATTTTTTTGATACCAGTCTCTTCCCTCGCACACTAAAATTTCTTGTTCCACAAGTTTTTTGAGTGCTTCTTCTATTTCTTTAGGATCTTTTATATTCAAAAGAGACTCCGCGATTTTTGGAAGAGAACACCCAAAAACCTGCTTTTCAAATACAGCAAAGGCACCTTTGAATAATTTTCTCACTGATTCTTTTAGTCCACTTTTGGTCTCCTTTTTGGAAATTAGTTCTTTTTTGTCCATAATTTTTGGGATTAAATAAAGAAGAGGGTATTTTACCCATTGAAAGATGTTTGTCAATTTTTTTCGGTACTTTTTATTCATCTTTTCAAGCCACCCTCAAAATACTTCAAACTCTCTTTTTCGCTAAAAAAAACTTTATCACTATGTCTTCTCAGTCTCACTCCTCCCCCGCAAAATCCCCCCAAACTTTCAGCTGATCTTTTTTGGGATGGGTGGGTTGTCTGAACCACTGAAATACACATGAATACACTGATGCACACTGAACACTGAAATCTCACTGAGGTTATTTTCAGTGTCCAGTGAAATTCATGTGCTTTCAGTGCTTTCAGTGGTTCAGACGAGATAGAAGCCACATGCTTGAAAATTCAAGTAAACCAGAAAGAAAAGAATCATGAAAATCTGGTAATCAGGTGAATCAAGATTCAGACAACCCGGTAATCATGATTCAGACGATTTTGAAAACAAACTATTCAAGACTAAAATGAAGCTATGAAAACTAAGAAATTTTTCACTTCTGTTGTGTTTCGTGGGGAAAAAATGTGGGTAGCTCGCTGCGTTGAGTTGGGGGTGGTCAGCCAGGGCAAAACTCCATCCGAAGCCAAAAAGAACTTACAAGAAGCAGTTGAGCTTTATCTTGAAGAGATGGAAGAAACCCCAGCCTTTTTTCAAAACCCCAAAATCGAAACTTTCTCAACAACTCTTGCATGAAACGAAAAACACTTTTTTGTCTTGAGCCATGATTTGCTTGATTACAGGATTAACAAGATTCTTTTCTTTTTGCTCGATACGAAATTTTTAGCAGGTGATTTCTATTTTAAATCATGGAAATCTTTTAATCAGGGAAATCATGGTTCAGACAATTAAAATTTAGTTTTTCCCAACAACTGTTAAAATTCCCGCATGCCTAAACTTCCGAAAGCATCCTTTCAAACGACCGAGAAAATCTGGATGAATGGTCGGATGATCGATTGGCAAAATGCGAATGTCCATGTTCTCTCACACGCGCTGCATTATGGTTCAGGCGTTTTTGAGGGGGTTCGTTTTTATGAAACATCAAAAGGCTCCGCTATCTTTCGGCTGAAGGAGCATACTGCTCGCCTCTTTTATTCCGCGAAATCGCTTGCGATGAAAGTTCCTTTTTCTCAAAAAGAAATTTCCGCAGCAATCTGCAAAACCGTCCGTGTGAATAAAATTTCGAGCGGCTACATCCGCCCGCTTGCGTTTTTCGATTACGGCAAAATGGGACTGAATCCGATTGGCGCGCCGGTTTCTGTTGTCATCGCCTGTTGGCCGTGGGGTTCGTATCTCGGTGGGAAGCCGATTCGCGTGAAGACCTCGAAGCTCATCCGCCTACATCCCGATTCTGTCGTCGCTGATGCGAAAGTTTGCGGGCATTACATCAATTCCATCCTCGCCTCACTTGAGATTAAAAAGGCGAAATTCGACGAGGCGCTCTTTCTCGATCATCGCGGTTTCGTGGCGGAGGGACCGGGCGAGAATATTTTCTTTCTCAAGAAGGGTGTGCTCCACACTCCGAAACTCGGTTCAATTCTCGCGGGGATTACGCGTGATTCGATTGTTGAAATCGCGAAAGATTTCGGTATTCCCACAAAAGAGGGAAACTATCGGCTGAAAGATTTGTATTCCGCAGAGGAATTATTTTTTACCGGTACGGCTGCCGAAGTTCAGCCGATTGGTTCGCTTGATTCCAAAAAAATTGGCGATGGGAGGGTCGGACTAATTACTGCAAAACTTCGCGAAACTTATCTCGCGGCAGTAGCGGGAAAAATTCCGAAATATAAAAAGTGGCTGACTCTCGTGAAGTAGTTTGCAGTTTTTAGCCAGCAGCTGGCAAAATGTTTCCGGTAAATTTCAAACTTGCTCCAAAAAATCATTTCTCGACTACTGCTTGGAATCTTCGCGTTTGTTTTTTGCTTTCCGGCTTTCGCTGTTTCCGAAATCGAAAATTCCAAGTCGGCAGCAATGAAACTGCAGGCGGTGATTTCCGCGCGGGAGGCGGTGGCAGCCGAAACAGAAATCGGCTTCTCAGCTGCCTACTCATTCAATCCTTTTCCTGAACGACCGGAGGTTTTCAGCTGGAATTTCGGGGACGGTTCGATGGCAACGGGTGAAGAAGTTATCCACATTTTTCGCGAGGCGGGTATTTACGAAGTTCGGCTCACGATGCGAGTCGGCAGTGAGTCGGACGAGATGAGTTTCCCACTTCTTGTTTTCGAAAAAAGTATTCTCTTGCTTACTGATAGCACTGCACGCGAATCCAAGATTGCGATGCTGGCGAAAACTGCACGCGAGCAAAATATTTTTCTTGATACTGCATGGGGAGTTGGTAATCATGCCGGTTTTTTCGCGGAGGAGAATGCGATTGCAGCTGCATTGCAAGAAAAATTCGAAACTCTTTGTGAAACAGATTTGATTATTCTTTGGACCCGCGGTGAAGACGGACTCATCGGTCTCGCGAGCTTCGCGCAAAAATTGAATCCCCCGCTCGACTTTTCTTCGAAAGAAATCGTGGCGATTACAGGCGGCAGTCTTGATTCGTTCGCACGGATTGCTCGTGGAAGTTTTGCCACACTGCAGCCCCGCGAGATTCTTCTCACTCGGTCGGACGCGCTGAGAGACACCGTGCTTACAGAAAATCCGGCAGAATTGTCCGCCGTACTTGAACAGCAGGCGATTCCTTTTCGTACGATTGATTCCGGTCTTGAAAAATTCAGCTTCACAGCTCCCCTCTCTTTCCTCGTGAATTACCTCGTTTCCGAAGGAATTCCGTCCTCCGTGATTCTCCTCGTTTTAATGCTGCCAGTGATCGCTACTTTCGTTGCCTTTCTCAAACAAGTTGTCGGTATCACTACTTTCGGCGTTTACACTCCTTCCGTGCTCACTCTCTCTTTCCTCGCGATCGGGCTGAAGCTCGGCATCATAGTGCTCTTCGTTGTTGTTGCCGCTTCAATTCTCATTCGAAAAATTCTCTCTCGTTATCGACTGGCCTACACTCCGCGATTGGCAATCGTGCTCACCTTCGTTTCGTTCGCGATTTTCGGCGCGATTGTTTTACTCACATGGCTTGCACCTTTCGGAGAATATTTTCGAATGGCAGATCTCATCGCCGCCTCTATCTTTCCGATGTTGATAATGAGCACCCTCGCGGAAAAATTCGTCTCCATTCAAACCGAGAAAGGTGCACGTTCCGCGATTCGAATGTTCACCGAGCTGCTTCTCGTTTCGCTCGCCTGCTATCTCATCGTGGGTGAGTGGGGTTACTTCCAAACCCTGATGCTTGCTTATCCAGAGATTATTTTTCTCTTTCTTCTCGCGGATGTGATTCTCGGAAAATTCACTGGCTTGCGAATCACGGAATATATTCGTTTTCGAGAAGTTATCAAAAGAGCGGAAGAGGAATAATCATAGAACACATAACATGGAGCATATAACTATGTGTTCCATGCCAAGAATCCGAACACTCCTGCCACGATCGTTGCTGTGATTGCAATTCCCAAAAAAACCCATCCCTTCAAAATTGCTGTGATGAGTTTTTCTTTCAGTCGCGAAGTTTCACCGACCATCACTTCTTCCTTCTGCTTGTGTTCGAGCAGCGGTACTGAATTTTTCAGCTGCGCTTCCAGTTGTCCCACGCGGAAACTCGCCGCTTCGAGTTTTTCCTGCTTTTGTTTCAAATCTTTGTTTGCTTCCTCGTAAAGTTCGCGGAAAACTTTTTCTTCCACATTCTCGGTCGTTACCTCTACCGCTTCCGCTGCGACCGGTTCGGTTTTCCCTTTTGAAGAAGTTTTTCTTTTGGCAAATGTTTTTTCCGGTAGCGAATGTTTCGCGATTTTCTCTAGGTCTTTCGCATGGATGAGAATTTTGCGATCGGCAGATAGCTTTACTCTTAACTTTCCTCGCTTCGTGTAGCGATCGAGTGTGCGAGTCGAGACTCCCAAAAGCTTGGCGGCTTCTTCGCGGGTGGTAGTGAAAAAATCTTTTTTAGAGTGCATGCAAAAATCTATTTTTTAAATTGTAGCGGGAGGGAGAGGAATGTTCAATTGTGCGGAACATGAAACACATAGCATAGAACAAGTTCGAGATTAGGAAGAAAAACGACATGAGAAAATATTTGAAAGAGTGTTGAATTCATAGAGACGAGATTTTTTTGTAGAGACGCATTGCAATGCGTCTCTACAAAAAAATCACCATAATTATGCTGACGGAAACCGGGTTGGATATTGGACAGTGGATGCTTGCCAACCAGCTGTTAGCTGAAATTCTTATCGTCTGAATTATGATTCAGATAAACTGTAAACTTCTAATTCAAGCTTGGAAATTGAGATTGTGAAAAGCTTTAATTGCTAACAACAAGTTTTCGATAGTTAGAGTCCTCTTCATCATCAGTTAGTACAAAAGTTTTTGTAAAATCCTGCTCGCCAAAGACGGAATTCCAAGCACGCTGAAGATTATCTTCGTGGTCTTTATGTATTCCTTTTGTTTTGAGCATCCCTTTAATTCTGCTTTTAACCACTTCTTTATTTTTTGCTCCAGCATCACTATTTAACAGTTCTTTGATTGATCGCAAACTTTTCAAAAGAGTAGAGGCATTTTTGCCGACATCCTTCCTTTCACCATCACCGAGATCTACCAGTTTGTCTGCCATATCCTTGCTCAACAGCACCTTCGAGCCACCTTTGCTGTCATCCTCTTTGTCGTGTTTGATGAAGTAAGTGCCGTTAACTTCGTAAACTTGCTTGCCATTTATTTCAAATCCTTCGACTGGATTACCTCCCTTCATTTCTTTTTCTTCCACTTTATCCCCTGCCACTGTTGACTTGAACTCTCCGAGTTCTGATTGAATCTTCGACTTTTCTTTTTCTACAGAAACCTCTTTCTTAGTCGTGAATTTTGGAATTAAGCTCTCGTTGATCATTTGACTATGACCCTTGTCGTGTTTCGCTATTTCATCCAAAGTTTCACGCAATGTTGTGCTATTTTCGATATTTCCGATATGGAACTCATCCTTAATTATTTTGGCAAGAGGCGCGCCGATCGTACTATTTTGATTTCCTTCCAATTCGGCGAATTTAGTTTGTGTCGTTTGCAGAATGGCATTTTGCTTATCCTTTCCTGTTAATTTTGGATCAATGTTTTTTACCGCAGCAGTGAGACTGTTGATTGTGGCAGGTGCTGAAGTGTACCCGAACATCTTGTAAGGAGATGCAAATTTTTCAGCGAGAGCTTGTTTATTTTGTAAGTTATGTGTTTGTAGCTTGCTTTGGGTCATTTGAGGAGCATTTATAAGTCCACTGACACTTCCCCCCATAGATGCCGGAATAATCGGCGCGTATTTCAACGTCCCTGCCGCTGCGCCCACAAATTTATTCACACCGCCGTGGATGCCGTCTGTTAACTTCGCTGCAAAATCCGGACTTGCTTCTTTGATCATCTTGTTCGTGCCGAACCAAATCACGATAATTGATGCGATCCACCATAGCAGTGCGTGAATATCCCCCGACTTGTGGCTAAAAGTTTCGATCCAACCGGTAGAAGTATCGAACCCCACCGCGTTATTCGCGAAAATCATAATCATCCCGATCGACAACGGAATCGCCACCATTGTTGGCATGAAAGCGTGGCTGATAAAAACCTTTACCGGATCGAATCCGCTCTTTCCCATATCAAGACCCGGGATCAACTCTTTCAAAACGATTCCGAGCGCAGCTAGCGGTGATACTGCAATTGCGACCCACAGCACCACCATCCGCACCACGAAAGCGAGGAAGAGCATGAAGAAAATTATTCCTACTGCTCCTGCCACGATCAGCGAGCCAATCGCCGTAATCGCGAGATCTGCACCATCACCATCCACGCCTTTTATATGGACGATGTGCTCGAGATCAATCATGCTTGAAAGCAGTACGAGACCAATATTTTTTTTGCCGAGCGAGAGATCCTTCACTGTTTGCGGAAACCACCGATCTTTTGCGGCGATTGCTTCCGTGACGGCTGCGATTTTTTCGCTGGCAGCAGCACTTCCGCCCGCCGCTTTTTCCATCGTGTCTCTCATTTGATCAATGCAGCTTCTAGGGTCTTTTGGATCGCAGGGCATCCGAATCATTTGCTCCCCGGAGACCGTGCGCGGCAGCGAGAAAATTGCGGTGGCCAAAACATCGTTCGCGGTGAGAACGAAGCGCGCAGCAAAAAAAGTAAAATTCACGAGAATGAGTGCGAGCACAAATTTCGGCAAAACTTTTTTCAATAGTCCAAGTCCCCGCTCACCTCCCCCGCCGAAGATTACCATCACCGCGATGACAAGCAGAATTAAAATAAAACCGACATTCACAAAATTGCGCACCACTTCCCACACGAGATGCAGCGTGTCGCCCATTCCGGTGTCGAGGATGAAGGTGCTGTCCATCAAGTCTCCCAAAAAAAGTGCAAAGATAAATGCGAAGAGAACAATGATCAGAATCACTCCGGAAACAACTACCGCAAGCGGTCCGGTCCACGCGCTCCAGTCTTCCGGACCGACAGCGAGTGCGGGTTCTGCGAACATCGCCATGAGCACGAACGCGCCGATTATTGGCAATGCGGGTAGCAGCCACTGGAAAATTTTTGCGAGAAGGCGGGAAAATTTATTCATTTTTTAAGCTTTCAGGATTGATATTTCCTTTTTGGCAGGCTTTGAAAAATTGAAAAAGTAATCTAGCTTCCGGGGATTTTTCCGAAATTTCAGGCGGAGAAGTCTCGTCTTCATCCAAAAATTCCTCGATTTCTTTTGAGGCGATTGATGTTCTTCCTTCTTCAGACAGCAGTGTCCCGATTTTTTCGTCTTCGGCGATGTCGTTTTTCCCGAATTTTGTGAGCCACTGCCAAACCGTTGGATTGTGTTCCTGCAACGTTTCGATTTTGTTTTTCAAATTATCTTCAGCAGCTTCTTTGATGTCTGTTTTTCCCTCGAAAAGTGATGGGTTAAAATGATTTGCGATC
>JAGLJE010000049.1 GCA_023142645.1 Candidatus Altimarinota bacterium
AGATTCTGTTCTTCGACTCGCGAATCAATTTTCAGCTGCGGAACGAGCTCTATCTTTTCGATTTTTGCGCGTGCGTAATCACTCATTTTTTTTTCGAATGCCGCGCGATTTTTCGATTCGATAGTGAAACCCGCTGCGCTGCGGTGCCCCCCGAATTTTTGCAGTAGGTCGGAGTTGTCTTGTAGTGCCTCAGTGATGTTGAATTCCGGCAACGGGCTGCGACAGCTTCCCACGAATTTTTCATTTGTTCCGCTCATTACGATTGTCGGTCGGTGGTATTTCTCCGCGAGTTGACCGGCAGCTAATCCGATAATTCCCGGATGAAAATTCTCTCCGCCGACAATTAAAATTTTTTCAGCACCGATTTCGTCGAGCCGCGCCTCGACTTCCGCGAGTAATTTTTCAGTGAGCTGCCGTCGCCACAAATTCAATTTTTCCAATCCATCCGCAAATTTCTCCGCTTCTTCGCCGCGGCGGACGAGAGCCTGAAATGCAATTAACGGAGAGTCTAACCTACCTGCTGCATTCAGTCGTGGCGCGATTCGGAAGCCGATATCGTCGCTCGAAATCTTTGAATTCAAACCAGCATTCGCGAGAATTCTTTGTAATCCGGGATTCTTGATTCTCGGAATTTTTCGCAATCCCTCCGCCACGATTGTCCGATTTTCGCCTGATAATTCGCAAACATCCGCGAGCGTGCCTATCGCGGCGAGTGCGAGAAGCTCATCGGTTAGTTCTTGGTTCTTGGTTATTGGTTCTTGGTTGTTAGTTCTTGGTTTTTGGTTCAATAAAACGGTTGCTAATTTGTAGGCGACTGCGGCTCCGCAAAGATTTTTCTCAGGATATTCGCAATCCGTTTGCCGTGGATTCACGATTGCAAAAGCGTTCGGAAGTTTCTCTGGAGAAATGTGGTGGTCGGTGATGATGACATTGATTCCGAGTGAATTTGCGAGCTCGATTTCCTGCGTGGCGGAAATTCCATTGTCAACGGTGATGATTAATTTCACTCCCAATTTTTTCGCTTCATCAATGAATTCACGATTCAAGCCGTAGCCGTGTTTTATTCGATCCGGTAATCGTACCGAAACTTCCGCACCGAGACTGGCAAGAGATTTAAATAAAATTACGCTTGCACATATTCCGTCCGCGTCGTAATCGCCGACGATGAGGATTCGTTCACCGCATTTTATTGCGCTTCGAATCCGCTCTGCGGCTTTTTCCAAATCTTTCAACTTCTCCGGAGGGTGAAATCCGCACTCCTTGATTCCGCGGATTTTTTTCAAATTTTCAATCAAACCCCCTCGCGAATTTTTCGATGAGAATATCCATTTTTTTCCGAGAAAAGAAAGGTTACTCAATTAACAATTATTAAATGTGCAATGTACAATGAATTTATTTTAGCAAACGGGAAATTCAGCGAGATGTGGAGCGCCAGATAATTTAACCTACCGGAGAAAATGTAAACAGACATTACGACACGGCTTGACTTCACTAGAATTTCAAGGTAAAAGTAAGTTTTTAACCTTACTTAAAATACCAAACTTGCTTTTCCATTTCGACTCGTCCGTTGCGACTGCGAGTTCGCGCGAACAACGATTGATTTTTATGGAAAGACTGTTGGACGGCAGCGAATCAATCAGTCTCGAGTTGGAAGAACTTAACCTGTCGGTCAGCGAGTCAAAAAAAGTGTGGGATGAAACATGGGAAAAATATTTAAAAATATTAGAAAATTCAAGTGCCACGTCTGAAGAGAAGGGGTTTGCGAAGAGAGAGGCGAGACTCGCATCAAGAGAATGGTTTGCTGCACAGTACAAACAAGAACAATTGCGCAAAAAGATAGAAATCATGACTGCTTCTTCATGTTGCCTATTCCGTTGAAATTTTATTTTTCACATCTTAAATGCCAAACTTACTTTTCCATTTCAATCGTTGCGATACAGCTGTGAGTTCGCACGAATGGCGGTTGATTTTTATGAGAAACGGATTGGAGACAAATAAATTTAATCAGCTGGCTGAAGATTTATTAGCCGGAGGTCGGGAAAAAAATCGGAAAAAATGGGAAGCTGCTCAAAAAAAATCGGATGCTATATTGGCAGAATGTAAGGAATTATTATGCAGAATGAAGAAAAACCCGGACATTACAAAGCAGGAACTATGCACACTGGAGGCTAAAATGAACACTGTGGAGCGAATATTGCGTGATAAAACAAAGGCTCGATTACGAGCAATTTTCCCAACTTGGTAGAAAAAGAAAATTCTTCGATTGTATATTAAATACTGCCAACTTACTCATTGATTGAAGGTTTCATCAGCGGAAACAAAATGACATCTTTCAAGTTCTCTGAATTTGTCAGCAGTGCGGCGAGCCGATCGATGCCGATGCCCCAACCTGCCGCCGGCGGCATTCCGTGAGAGAGTGCTTTTACGAAATCTTCATCATTTTCCATCGCCTCCGCATCGCCACCCTCGCGCGCTTTTTGTTGTTCCGCGAACCGCTGTCGCTGATCGTCCGCATCCGTCAATTCTGAAAATCCGTTAATCACCTCCCATCCTGCGATTACGAGCTGGAAGCGGTCAACGCGCTTTGGGTTCGAATCGCTCCGCCGTGAAAGGGGAGAGAGTTCGACCGGATGATTCACGATGAAAGTCGGATGCACGATTTTTTCCCGTAAAACTTTTTTGTAAATCGCGTCGATGAGATTTCCGCGACCGAGCTTTTCAAGATTCGGCACATCGATTTTTAGTTCCCGAATTTTTCCGCGAATCTTCGCATCACTCGCTTTTTCCACATCAATTTTCACCGCTTTTTTTATTTCCGCGACGAGATCAATTTTTGCGAACGGAGTCTTCAGTGAAATCTTTTTTCCGGCGAATTCGATTTCTTTCTTCCCAAGTAGTTTCACAATTTCCGCGAACATTTTCTCAGCCAGCTGCATCAAAAATTCAAAATTCTCGTATGCGGCATACAGCTCTAGCATCGTAAAATCCTGTAAATGAGTGGGGTCGATACCTTCGTTGCGAAAACACCGCGCGAACTCAAAAACTTTTTCAAACCCGCCGACGAGGCAGCGCTTCAAATAAGTTTCCGGCGCGATTCTCAAAACGCAGTCGAGATCGAGTGCATCGTGATGCGTTCGGAACGGAGTGGCAACTGCGCCACTCGGTTTCGTTTGCAGCACAGGAGTTTCCACTTCGATGAATCCTTCCGCTTCGAAAAAATTGCGAATCGTTTTCACGAGATTCGAGCGAAACAAAAATCGTTCGCGTGTCTCGCGATTCGTCGCGAGATCGAGATGTCGCTCGCGATATTTTTTTTCAACATCCGCGAGTCCGTGAAATTTCTCCGGTAGTGGGGCAAGCGTTTTTGTGAGTAGTTTTAATTTCTCAACTAAAAGGCTCGCTTCGCCGTGTTTCGTCGTGAAAGTTTCACCAGTCGTCCCGACGAAGTCGCCGAGATCAAGGTGTTTCACCCAAAGCTTAAAATCCTTAGTTTTTTCGTTTTGCAAAACAATTTGATATTCACCTTCCACTGAGGAGAGCCTCAAAAAAGCGAGTTTTCCCATTACTCGTAAAAAAATAATTCGACCAGCGACCGCTACTTTTTTCACCCCGTTTTTTAATTTTCGCGCTTCCGCGAGAGAGTGTGATTTTTTGAAAGCATCTGCATACGGTTGTACTCCTGCCTCGCGCAAACTTTTCACCCGTTCTCGGCGGGTATTTTCTTCAGCGGTGTTTTTTTGAGAATTCATCGAAAAGCTTTTACTTCCGTGATTTTAGCGGAAGGTTGGCGAGGGAGGAAGTTTAATTTAAAATTCAGTGGCTTTCTTATGAGCCTGTAGCTTTTGCCTTCGTCTCAATTGCGATGGTCGGACAGGCGGTTAAAATCATTCCGTTATTATGCGCCCGTAGCTCAGCTGGATAGAGCGTCAGCTTGCGGAGCTGGAAGTCGCAGGTTCAAATCCTGCCGGGCGCACCAAGTTTGGAAGTTGGACATTGGAAAGTGGAAAGTGGAAGAAGGCAGCGGTTTCTGAGGCGACTCGTGATAGATTTTGAATTCAAGAAAAATATTGGCTGGATTCATCCTGCCGGGCGCGCAAAAGAGGTTTCTCATAAAGTGGGGTTCTTTTTGACATTTCACCAAAAATAGGCTAAAATTGCAGGGATGAAGTTTGTATCGAAATTTTGGGAATATCGCAAAATATTTTCAGTCGGATTACTGGCTGCGACTATCCTTGTGGTGATCGGCTGCGTTGCTGCGGATCGCGAGGATGAAGAGGATTCCGCAGAGCAAGTTTATCTCCCTGAAGTCCGCACCGAAATTGTGCGAGCAGGGCTTTTGCAGGAAATTGCTACTACAGGAGAAGTCCGTGCCGCGAAATCCGCTACGCTAACTGCGAATACCCGTTCCGATGTGGAAAAAGTTTTCGTGAAAGTCGGCGATGAAGTCTATACTGGACAGATTCTTGCGCAGCTTTCTTCCGACAGTATAGCGAGCACTCGCTCGACTGCTAGTGCCGCCTTCGTGAATGCGCAAAATTCTCTTGCCCAAACCGAGCTTTCCAGCAATCAAAGCATTGAGTCTGTACGCGTTACGCTTCAAACAGCCGAGATTAATCTCGAAACTACGTTGAAACAAAATGAAGCGTTACGTCGACAAGCGGAGGAAGTTCTGAATGCTGCGAAACTCGCGAGCGGACTGTCGGTTTCTGCCGCGGAAACTTCGCTTGAGAATGCGATTCGTTCGGCCTACCCGACAGCTAAAGACGCGGTGGCGGAATGTGATGAGATTGTCGGGGTCTCATCGACATACGAAAATTCGAACGACAGCTTCGAGCATCTTCTTGGTGCTCTGATGTCTGTTTCCAAATCGCTCGCAGAGGCGGCGATTCAAAATGCTTTGAATCTTTTGAATTCTTCGGTCGACAATTATTTGTCCGTGCTCGCACTGCTTGAAGCTGCGGAGGATGCTGCCGCGACGACCTTAAATGTACTCAATAATTCCATCACTGGCACAAGTTTCACGCAGACGACTTTGAATTCAAACATCGCCGCGATTACCGCCGAACTTTCATCTGTCCGTTCCGCCATCTCCACTCTCGAATCCGCGAAATCTACCCTTGAGTCCGCACAGCAATCCATAGATGGTAGTTCGCAAACCGTACTTTCCGCGGAAGCCGTTCATGCCGCCACTATCACACAGCTTGCCGCGAATGAAGAAGCGGCTCGCAGATCGGTGGAATCCGCGAAAGCCGCCCTCGAATTCGCTTCTAAGTCGGCAGAATTGACTCGCACTTCCGCGAAGACCTCACTTGATGTGGCAGCAGGAAGTTTGAGTCAAGCTCAGATTTCTCAATCGGAACTCACCATTCGCGCTCCTTTTCTCGGTAAAATTACTTCAATCGAAGTTGAGCAGGGTGATGAGATGGCAGTTGGCAGCAGTCTTATTCGAATCGAAGATGCTTCACAGCTCAAAATCGTTACATACCTTTCTGCTACTGAAGTTCGGAAAATTCAGTTGGGCGACGAGGTGAAAATCGCAAAAAAAAGTTCCGACCGAATCTCCGCAATTTCCCCGTCTGCCGATTCGGCAACCAAAAAATTTGAAATCGAGATTCTTCACAAGAATCCGTTTCTTCAGCCGGGCGAATTCGTGAAACTCCGTTTCCAAATTGGTGAGCGGGATTCCTCCGACACGCGAATTTTCCTGCCGATTAATTCGATCAATATTCTCAGTTACGGTAGTTTCGTGTGGAAATTAACTCCCCAGACATCTGAGGGGATAACCGCGGTAGCGGTAAAGCAGGAGGTTCAACTCGGCGAAATCGAAGGTGAATTTGTCGAAATTGCGGGCGGGTTGATTGAGGGCGAGGAGGTAATCGTCGATGGCGGGAGGATTCTCGATGCGAGTAAGGAAGAGGTTGAAGTAATAATTAAGAAGTAATTTAAAATTTGAAGCAATGCACGTGGCGGATGAAGAAAATATTTCGAATACGAAGGATTCATTTTGGGGATTCTTCATAAAAAATTGGCGGGTGACACTGCTTGTTATTGCGCTTTTCGTGATTGGAGGAGTAGCTTCACTTTTTTCTCTACCACTTGAATCCGATCCGGAAGTGGAAATTCCGATTGCGATTGTTTCGACGGGATACCCCGGGGCGTCTCCTACGGACATTGAAAAATTGATTACTGATCGGATCGAAGAGAAACTCAAAAATCTTGATGATTTAGACAAGCTCACTTCTACATCGAGCGAGGGGATTTCTTCGATCACTGTCGAATTTGATGCGCGTGCGAATTTAACCGAGTCAATTCGCAATCTCCGCGATGAAGTTGATTCCGTGAAATCCAGCCTGCCCGAAGGTGCAACCGATCCGGTTGTTATTGAGATTTCT
>JAGLJE010000005.1 GCA_023142645.1 Candidatus Altimarinota bacterium
TACCTTTTTGTAAACGGAAAAAGTCCACGGTCGATCCATTTTTGAATTTCTTTTCTTTTAATTTCGAGTGAAGTTTTCGCAAGTTCCATCAGATGACCAACGCGGTCGAGCAATTTTTGCTTGTCGCCTTTCGCCGTGTAACCGACGCGCGCAGAATTAATCGTAACTACGCCAATCGAGCCAGTCATCTCAGCCGAACCGAAGAGACCGTTGCCCCGCTTGAGAAGCTCATTCAGATCGAGCTGCAGTCGACAGCACATCGAACGAACATGATTTGGCTTGAGATCTGAATTGATAAAGTTCTGGAAATACGGCATCCCGTATTTCGCGGTCATTTCAAAAAGCAAATCTGTATTCTCCCCCTCCCAGTCGAAGTCGGGAGTAATGTTGTATGTCGGAATCGGAAAAGTGAACACGCGACCCTTCGCGTCGCCCACTGTCATCACTTCGATAAAAGCACGATTAATGACGCTCATTTCCTTTTCAAGTTCGCAGAATTTATATCCGAACAGCTCGCCGCCGAGCAACAATCTTTTTTCCTGTAAATCTTCGGGGCAACTCCAGTCGAGCGTGATATTTGTGAAGGGGGTCTGCGTGCCCCACCGTGACGGCACATTGAGATTGAAAACGAAAGATTGAATATTCTGATAAACATAATCGTATGTTTTGCGGTCAATGTAGCTCTGCCGAGCTTCCGGCGTTTCGAATTGTGCACCCGTTTTTTCGAGCGAATCTTCGATTTCGAGCGAGTATTTTTTCACGAAAGGCGCAAGATAAGTGTCGAACGAACTGAAAGCTTGCGCCCCCGCCCACTCGTTTTGGAGCGAGCCGAGAAAATTCACCATTTGCGAAACAGCGGAAGAAAGATGTTTTGGCGGTCGGCTTTCCGTTTTCCCAAGCAGTCCGTTAAAACCCTCTTCGAGCAGCGCCCGCAACGACCACCCTGCGCAATATCCGGAAAACATGTCAAGATCGTGAATATGATAGTCACCGTTGCGATGAGCATCGCCTACATTTTTCGGATAAATATGCGATAACCAATAGTTGGCAGTGACTTTCCCGGCAGTGTTGAGAATCATTCCTCCGAGGGAATAACCCTGGTTTGAGTTGGCATTCACTCTCCAGTCCAACTGGTTTAAATATTCATCCATTGTTTTTTCGACTTCGACAACCACATCGCGATCGGCACGCTGCTCCGCTCGTTTCTCACGGTAGAGAATAAAGACTTTTGCGGTTGTCGGATGACCGGCGTTGATAAGAACTTTTTCGACGATGTCTTGAACTTCTTCAACTGTGGGTACTGTATCTTCTTTTTCCAACTCTGCGATAACTTGCGCCACTAGTTTTTTTGCCTCGTCTAAATCTTTCCCGCCTGCCGCTTTTGCCGCCGCAAAAATCGCCTTTTCGATTTTGGCAGAGTCGAAGTCAACAATCGCGCCATTGCGTTTTTGGATTTTGTGAGCAGCCATTTTGGGGTGGAAAATTAATAAACCACAAGATATTGTGGGAAGTCAGAAAGCAAACTACAATATATCAGATATTTGGGATGATTTCAATGAATTTAGTGTTGCGGAATTAGAGTGAAGGTTTTTGAGTGTAAGAAGATTTCAATTTTGCCCCACCCGCACTAAACTTAGCAAGATTTATTTTCAGATGCTT
>JAGLJE010000050.1 GCA_023142645.1 Candidatus Altimarinota bacterium
CCCGCATTAAAATATTGCGCCGCTCGTCAAATGACGCCCGCGCAAAAACTTTCTGAGAAAAAAGTTTTTTGAAACGCCCAACAAGTGCAGAGTGCTGCTCTCGAACTGCGAGAAAGTCGGCAATCTGTTTTTTACGTCGCTCCGCCTCGATTTCAATTTTTTGCATTCGAGCCATCATTTTAGTTACCGTCGCCGAAAGCTCACTCGCAGCAATTTTGGCAGGATTGACTTGCTCGTCGTATAGCGGCTCAACAAATTTGTGCAGCCAAAAAATCTTTTCCGCGACAACCTCCCTCGGCAACAATTCATTTTCGAAAGCGATGCGCGTGCCACCCCAAAACGGAATTCCGCTGAACTCACCAATAAGAAAACCGTCGCGCTGATACAAGAAATTTGTCCGCATTCCAAGCACAAATTCCTCGTATTTTTGTAAACTCTGCTCTAAGTCGTATAGCTGCTCCAACGGATTATTTTTTTGCAAAATCAGCTTCGCCTCACGCCGAAACCTTTCTTTTGATCTCGAATTAATTTGTGCCGTCTCGATTTTGGTAGAAAGCACGACTCGATACTGTTCTGCCTGCTGCAGCCAATTCATGCCGTCATCGGATTGCACGGATCTCGGCACATTTTTTTTTGAATCGAAACTTGTAAATTTATTTTGAAAAAAAATCAGCATTTAAAAAAATATTTATCGCAAAACGCGATAAGGCTAACACTCTCCCTTTATTTAGACAAAAAATATAGAAATCAAAGACTTCGCCTACGAAAAGTAAACACCATTCTTGATTGCGAATTTAAGTTAAATTTTGAAAAATCCAATTTATATCGCACTAATTACGGTTTCGTTAATCCTACAAACCTTTTCCATTTTCTTCTTCGCCTACGGCTAGGCGAAATTCTGGAAAGTCGGCTACGAAATAGCCGCGCCAGCAGAGATGATTAGGGTAAGTAATTTTTTTGAATTGGCTGTAGTGGTAGCAATTTTTCTCTTTGGATTAAATTCTGGTACGACACTGACTACTATTGTCAGAGTCTTGGCAGAAATGCCAGTGATGCTAACTCCTTGTAAAAATTGCTAATAAAAATCAAGGCTGGTTTTTAAACCCTCACCCCACTTCCCTACTTTTTTCACTGAAATAAGTTCTAACAGCGTCTAGTGTTTCGCTCCGTTGAGCCAAGTAAGTAAAGGTAGAGGTCGTCCCACCAAGGGGGATTATCCGCTCCATTGAGCGAAGTGAGAAAAGTGGAAGTCGTCCCGCCAAGCAGGATCATCCGCTAAAGTTTTTTTCCATGGAAGATGTTGTCCCTCAATGCAAGATTCCGCCAAGCGGTGATTTTGAAATTTAAAATTTAAAATTTAAAATCCGACCAATGCTCTTCCCTATACTTGCCTCCCTCCCCCTCCTCGCAATCATTCTGCTAATGCTCGCGTGGGATAAACCCGCCAAAATCGCGCTACCAATCGGCTGGCTACTGGCAAGTTTGATTGCTTTTTTTGTATGGAAAATCGGGGTGCGCGAAATTTTCGCTTTTACAATCTTTGGAGGATTGAAAGCTTTCGATATTCTGATAATTATTTTTGGGGCGATTTTAATTTTAAATACCCTTAAAAATTCGGGAGCGATGGCGGTGATTCAAAAAGGTTTCGGGAAGGTTTCTCATGATGCGAGGATTCAGGCAATCATCATCGGCTACCTTTTCGCCGCTTTCATCGAAGGAGCTGCCGGTTTCGGAACTCCCGCCGCTCTCGCCGCTCCCCTCCTCGTGGGTTTGGGATTCCCTCCCCTCGCGGCAGCGATGGTCACTCTGATTTTTAATTCGACTCCTGTCACTTTCGGAGCAGTAGGCGCACCAGTTTTTGGTGCGATGAGTGTGCTCGACGGACAACTCGCAGGAAGCGGAATTGATCCTGCCACATTTCAAGATTCGCTCACGCAATCTGCCGCGCTCGTTCACGCGAGTGTAGGATTGATAATCCCGATTATTGGTTTAGCTTTTCTCACGAAATTTTTCGGGAAAGAAAAATCATTTCGAAAAGGTTTGGCAGCTGCCCCCTTCGCCATCTTCGCGGGAATAAGTTTTCTTCTTCCATATTTTTTAATCGCGAAATTTCTCGGACATGAGCTTCCCTCACTCGCGGGAGGTTTGCTTGGTCTGGGAATCGTGATTTTGGCGGCACGATGGAAATTCCTCACTCCGAAAGAAGTGTGGGGGTTTTCAAAAAAACGCGCAGCAAAATCAAAAAGTCGAACTGAGCTCTCGCTTTTTCGAGCTTGGACACCATACATCTTAATTGCATTATTACTCACGATTACGCGCATCCCCGTTTTCGGTTTGCGGGAAATTCTGCAAAATCAAACTCTCACTCTTTCGAGTATTTTGGATGTGGAAAATTTGAGCTACTCACTGAAATGGGCTTACCTGCCCGGAGTCTTTCCTTTCGCGTTAATCGCGATTCTCACTTTTTTTCTTCATCGAATGAGTTGGCGGAAAGTACGCGCAGCGGTGAAAAATACCTTCCGACAAATCAGTGGTGCTGTATTCACGCTCGTTTTTGGAGTTGCTCTCGTTCAAATTATGATTCAGTCGGAAGCAAATCCCGTTTTGCTGGAGGGAGGGATTCCGTTGAAAAGTATGCTCGGCGAGATCGCGAATTCCGCTTCGCATCTTTCAGGTAAAGTTTTTATTTTCATCTCTCCGCTAATCGGAATTTTGGGAGCTTTCGTTTCGGGTTCGAGCACCGTTTCGAATATTCTTTTCTCTCCTTTTCAATTCGAAACTGCGAAACTACTGCAACTCTCCCCACTTTTGATTCTCACGTTGCAATTAGTGGGTAGCGCAATCGGAAATATGATTTGCGTAAATAACATCGTCGCAGTTTCGGCGACGGTGGGAATCGTCGGAATGGAGGGAAAAATAATCAGACGCAATCTCGTTCCCCTCGCGCTTTATTCGCTACTGGCAATTGCAGCAGCGGTGATTTTGATTTGAGGATTTCGGGTTGGGAAAAATTGGTGCTGCTGATTTTCGAAATTTTTGTTGACTGAATGTTAAAATCACTTTCGTGCAAAACAGCAAACGAAAAAAATTTTTCGTTCCGGCAATTTTAATTACGGTAAATGCTTTTTTGTGGAGTATTTTTTATTTCACCGGAATTTTCGGCGGGTGGCAGCTGACACTACAAAACAAAATCTATTCGGCTGAAAATAGAGCGGGAGAAGAAATTATCGTCGTAGCGATTGACGACGCAAGTGTTGCCGATGCACAACTGGGACGATGGCAGGATTGGAAGCGTGCATTTTTCGCGGAGGCAATCGAAAATTTGCAGGCAGCTGGGGCGGCAGTAATCGGAGTCGACATAATTTTCAGCGAAAATTCCACCACTGCCGACGATGCGAAATTGATCGCCGCTCTCCGAAAAATGTCGAATGTCGTTTTGGCTGCAGGAAAAAGCGGAGATGAAGAGTTGTTACCGCTGCCGGAATTTCGGGAAGTTTCGAGATTTGGATTTGTGAATCTCAACAGCGATCGGACGGACAATGTCGTGCGGCGAGTGCGACTGGACTTCGGCAAGTCGGCTACAAACTTTGGTATAGAAATTGTTAAAAATTTTTTGGGAATTTCCGACCTTCCTGAAAATTTCGAACCTAATCAGTTCGTGCTCACCACTCGAAAATTACGGTCGCCGTACTCGCTCAATAAAATTTATCCGCCGATTATTTTGCCAAAAGAAAACGATGGCTTTTTGATTAATTTTTTCGGTAAGTCGAACAGTTTTCCGCGAATTTCTTTCACGGATGTTTTTCACGGAAATTTCGATTCTGCCGCAGTAAAAAATAAAATTGTGCTGATTGGAATGGCGGGCGCGACCGGAATTCACGACGAGCACCTCACGCCGATTTCCGCCGGTGAACCGATGCCCGGTGTCGAAATTCACGCGAATATTATTCAAACTTTACTTTCGGGCGAGACTTTGCGAAATTTAAGTTTCTCGGCAGGAGTTATTTCAATTTTTGCTGTACTGTTGCTTTTAGGGTTACTTTTCTTTTTGACACCATTTTGGGGAATGCTGATAATTTTAATCGGTGAGCTAGCAACGGAACTTTTTGCGGCACTTTTCAGTTTCGAAAACGGAATTTTGCTGCCGTTCGGATATTTTTGGGGAGGCACTCTGCTAATTTTCGTTATCGCAATTATTTTTCGATACTTCGGAGAAGATGCCGACCTGCGCTACCTCCAGAAAGCTTTTTCACGGTATCTTTCGCCCGAATTAGTGAAACAAATTCGCAACAATCCGAAGGCACTCGGACTGGGAGGCGCGAAACGAGAACTCACAATTTTCTTTTCTGATATCGAAAATTTCACGAATCTCTCCGAAAAACTTTCTCCTGTCGAAGTGGTGCGACTGCTGAATTCGCAGCTCGGCTCAATTACCAAAAATATTCTCGACGAAAAAGGCACACTCGACAAATACATCGGTGATGCAGTGATGGCTTTTTGGAATGCGCCGCTCAAAAATTCAAATCACGCGTTACTCGCCTGCCGAGCCGCATTGAATTCGCAAAAATCTCTCGCGGGAAATTTTCCGAAAATCCGAATCGGAATCCATACCGGTCCAGCCGTCGTCGGCAATCTCGGACTCGCCACACGGTTCAATTACACTGCGGTGGGAGATTCGGTGAATCTCGCCTCGCGACTCGAAGGTGTCAACAAAATTTACGGCACACGAATTATTATTTCTGGAGAAACCCGCCGAAAAGCCGGCGACACAATTCTAGCGCGATTGCTCGATCGAGTGATGGTGAGAGGTCGCGGAGAAATCACTGAAATTTTCGAGCTGCTCACCGAAAAAAAAGGGGCTTCTTCTGAGCAAATTGAACTCGTGAAAAAAAGCGCAGAGGCGTTTGGGTTTTATCGCAAAAGGGATTTCAAAAGAGCCGCGCAAATTTACCGTACGATAAAACATCCCTCCTCTGCAGTGATGCTTAAAAAAATTAATTTTTTTCGTAAAAATCCCCCTCCGCCAAATTGGAAAGGTGAAACAATTTTGAAAAGCAAATAAAAAATGCTAATTTCAAAGACCAATTTTTCAAAAATGAGTGAATTCATCGAGATATTACGTAAAATCCCATTTTTCAAAGGACTCACTGATCAGCAGCTGGAAGCGGTCGGTAAATCGTGCGAACAAAAAACTTTCGAAAAAGGCGCAGTAGTGGTGCAAGAAAAAGAAAAACCTGACGGGATGCACATTATTATTTTCGGAGAAGTGGAGATTGTGAAAAGTGAAAAAGTCATCGTGAAATTGGGCACCAACGATTTTTTTGGAGAACTGGCGCTATTTTCCGTTTCTAAACCGCGGACAGCTACGGTACGAGTTGTGTCAGAAAAATTAATGACACTTTTCATTCCAGCTGCTACATTCAATTACATCAAGCTCGGTCTATCTGCTGAAGTATTCGATGAAATCGTGAAACGAATTGAAGCGAATAGTAAATAAATAAT
>JAGLJE010000051.1 GCA_023142645.1 Candidatus Altimarinota bacterium
AATAATTTGCTAAAGCGAGCACCTTTTTCCAAAAATTTGTGTGAAAAAGAATTGAAAAAAAAACACTTTTCTGTTAAAATTGGAGTTGCTTTAAGCTAAAAATTTAACTTAAAAAATTATTTAAAACAAAAACAAATGAAGAAAATCCTTTTTGTCGCAATTGTTTTGATTGCATTCGTGTTCATGACAGTGGGTAACGATTTTTTTTCGAGTAAATTGATGCCCAATATTTTGGCGGAAATTCAGGTACCAACTCATTTGGAAATCGGAAAAGGAGTGGTGCTGGTAAATGGAAAAATTGCGGAGAATAAAATTATTTTAGAAGCGGGAGATGTCATCGAAGTTCAATCGAACGCTTTTGCGAATATTATTTTTTTCGATAATTCCGTTTCGCGACTCTCCAGCGACACGAAAATTACAATTGCCGAAATTTCCGGTGACGATTCCGCGAGTGCAGGAAGTCGAGTGAAACTTAAACTTGATTTGGGAGAAGTGTGGTCGAAAGTCACAAAATTGATAAACAACGAATCCACTTTTTCGGTGGCGACCGCTGACATTGTGGCCTCCGTTCGCGGATCAGCTTTCAATGTAAAAGTGAGCGAAATCGGAAATACTTCGGTGATGGCAACCGAACACAGTTTGTTGTTGGAAAAAGTGAAAACCGCAGATTTTCAAAAAGAGGAAAGTGTAGTTATCATCGAGGGACAAAAAGCAACTTCATATCCACGCGTGAAACGCGCGACTTTTCCGACCACCACTGAGCAATCATCGATTCGATTTAAAGTCGAAAAAATAACAACAGAAGAAAAAAAGGAAAGATGGTTTCGGAAAAATCAAAAAGCTGACGAACTTCACGAAATCAGAATTCAGCGAAGAATAGAAAATGCGCAGGAAAATGCGGTGGGAACACTGCCCGGCACCGTGGCTTATAAAGTTAAGGATATTCGCGACAAAATTTCGCTCGTAGCAACTCAAGATCCCGAAAAACGCGTAGAAATGAAAATCGAAATTGCGGAGCGAAAAATTCTCGAAGCACAAGTTTTGATACGAAACGGAAGAGCTGAGCAAACGGAAAAATTACTCGATGAAGCAGAAGAGTTGCTTTTTCAAGTTGCTAAAACTCGAGACGAAACGGCTGACTCACAATTAAAAATCGAACTCAACAAAAAAATCTTGAGTGTAATCACGAAGTTAAAACAAATGACAAACTTGATTGTCGCTTACGATCGAGACTACCGAATAAAAGAATTTCTTTATGAAGTCGAAGTAGTGGTAGCTTCCGAAGACACGAAAGAAGAAATTAAAAAAGAGCAATATCAGCAAAGAATTATCGAAAGTTTCGATTTAGCGAAATCGAAAAATAATGAATCAATCAGCGAAGTAGTCGAAAAGCTGGCTAGAGATATCAAAAGTGATTTCACAGCGCTAGACGAGACCAAAAAGATTTCCGAAGATAATTTGAATGATTTAATCGCGGATCCGTACCTCAATGCGGTAATGCGAAAAATCGAAACAGTAGAAACAGAATATGCGCCTACGAAAATAGTTGATCTAGCAGCAGTAGAGGAAGTAGTAGTAGAAGAAGCGGAAGCAATAAAAGCTTGGCTGGAGTTGAAAACCGCAGAAGCTGAATATAAAGCTGCCGCAATTCAAACAAAAAATCTTTCGGAAGAAAACAAAGAAAGTTACTTTTTTGAAGCCGATGATATTAACGGGCGAATCGAAATCGACAATAAGATTAATGAACTGATAGAGACGGAAACCGCGACCGCAGCGGAATCCGCAGCGACGACCGCAGCCACAGCAATAGCCGAAACGGAAGCAGCTCTCGCCGAAGCTGAAGCGAAAGCAATGGCTGAAATGACTGAAGCGAG
>JAGLJE010000052.1 GCA_023142645.1 Candidatus Altimarinota bacterium
TTGTGGATATGGCGAGGTGCAAATTTCTAGGCAACCGGTGGCATTTACGATAACAACGGGGTCTGTCGTCGCAGCGAGAATTTGTTTCACGATAATTCCCAGTCCGCAGCCGGGACACAATCGGTGTCCGCTGGCGAGCTTCGGTGGACGGGCGGAGGCGGTTTTGAGATTCGGAGGGAAGTTCATTTTTGCAAAGTTTGAAATGGAAAAAGAAGAAGTACGAGTGCGGTAATTCCAAACGCTACTCCAAAATATTGAATTGATGTGAGTCGTTCTGAAAAATAAAAGTAGCCGATGACTAAGCCGGCGATGGCAATCGCGAGCGGTGCGGTAGCGACGGCGAGAGAGAGTGAACTTTTTTTAATCGCGAAAATAAACAGCAAACTGCCGATAAAATAAATCGTGAGTGCAAGCGAAACAAAAACCCAATTATTTTTCATACTCCAAATTTTGGCTAAAAAATCTCCGAAAATGTAGCAAATTATTGCGCCGAAAATGTAGAAATAAAAATTCATTTTTGCAAAATTTGAAATGGAAAAGTTAAAAAGAAAATTGCGGTGACTGAAAGCGCAATACCGAAAATTTGCGGCGTGGTTAATCTTTCTTGAAAATAAAGAACACCGATTAAAATTGAACCAATCGTGACGGAAATTGTGGCGAGTGGTGTCGAGATTGAGAGCGAACTTTTTTTGATCGCTAAAATAAAAAGACTCGCTGAGACGAGGTAAAAAGTTAATGCGAGTAAAAAAATCCAGCTGCGATTGCTGATTGCCCAAAATTTGCCGAACGAATTGCCAGCGAGATTCAGCAAAATCATTCCGAAAAGGAGGAGATAGAAATTCATTCTCTTAAATTTACAAAATTAATTTTCTCGAATTTTCCGCGTGCGAGTTGCTTGAAAATTTCTTCAGCGTGAGCGGGATTGAATTGTCGTTGTCCGATTCCGTAAATCCAGTTGGCAGTTTTGATTTTCGATTTCGCAGAAAAGAGAGCGGAATTTATTTCATTAAATAAAACTCCGCCGACTGCGCCATTCGGCATCATCCGGTCGAGAACACCTATTTTTTTAGTATTTCTGACTGCCGCTAGAATTTCTTTTGCCGGAAACGGTCGGAAGGTTCGGATTCTCAACAGCCCGACTTTCTTTCCGTTCACTCGTAAATTTTTCACTGCCTCTTTTGTCGCGCCCATCGCGCTTCCCATTATCACCAAAATAATTTCTGCGTCGTCGGTCTTGAATTTTTCAACTGGATTGCTGAAATCGCGACTGGAAATTTGCGCGAATTTTTTACCGACTGTACAGATCACTTTCCGCGAGTTTTCAAACGCTTCAAACTGTTTGCGCTTCACTTCAAAAAAATAATCGGGAGAAGTGTACGCTCCAAAAGTTTTCGGATTCTCAAAATCAAAAAGTGAATCTGTTGTATCTGCCTTTCCCACAAATTTTCGTGCTGCCGCGTCTGACAAAATTTCCACATTCGTTGCGAGATGCGAAGTCTCAAAACCGTCGAAGCAAACCATTACCGGTAGTCGCACATTTTTATTTTCGGCGATTGGAAAACTTTGCAGCGTCAAATCATATGCTTCTTGCGGACTGTTCGCGAAAAACTGAATCCAGCCGGAATCGCGTTCCGATATTGCGTCGGAATGGTCGCCGTGAATCGAAAGCGGAGCGGAAAGTGCGCGGTTGGCGTTCACTAAAACAATCGGCAGTCGCATTCCGCTCGCATTCCACAAAACTTCGTGCATCAATGCGAGTCCTTGACTGGCCGTGGCAGTCATCGCGCGCGCGCCACTCGCTGCTGCGCCGATACATGCTGACATTGCGGAATGCTCTGACTCGACTGGCACGAATTCCGTTTCGATCACGCCGTTTGCGACAAATTCCGAAAATTTTTCAGGAATTGCAGTCGAAGGCGTAATCGGATACGCCGCGACGACATCGGGATTAATTTGCCGCATAGCCTCGGCTATAGCTTCGTTGCCGGTGAGGATTTTTTG
>JAGLJE010000053.1 GCA_023142645.1 Candidatus Altimarinota bacterium
GCATTCGAACCGCCACCGACACACGCGATGAGAATATCGGGCAGCTTTTTAAATTTCTTTTGGAATTGCTGCCGAACTTCCCGCCCGATCACTGATTGAAATTCACGCACAATCTCAGGAAACGGGTGCGGACCGAGCGCACTACCGAGTAAGTAGTGAGTCGTCTCGAAATTAGCCGTCCAATCTCGCAACGCCTCCGCAACTGCGTCTTTCAACCGCGCCGTACCAGATTCGACAGGAATGACTTTCGCCCCCAACTTTTCCATCCAAAAAACATTCGGTCGTTGCCGTGCAACATCGACCACGCCCATGAAAATCGTACACTCGAAACCAAACTTCGCGGCAATCGTCGCGGTCGCCACGCCGTGTTGACCCGCACCAGTCTCCGCAATCAATCTTTTTTTGCCTAATTTTTTCGCGAGAAGAGCCTGCCCGAGTACATTATTAAATTTGTGCGCGCCGGTGTGATTAAGATCCTCTCGCTTCAAAAAAATCTTCGCACCACCAAATTTTTTGGAAATGTTTTCACAAAAAGTAAGCGGTGTCGGTCGACCGGAATAATTTTGGGCAATCGCGTGAAACTCCGACCAAAACTTTTTGTCTTTTTTGGACTTGTTCCAAGCTTTTTCCAATTCAGCCAAAGCCGGCTGCAAAACTTCTGGGACGAAACGCCCACCGAATCGTTGTCCTGAATCTGTCGAAGGGTCGCCGAAATAACCTTTTTTATTCACACAGAGATTTTAGCGTGAATCCCCAAATTTTTCGAAACCTTTCAAAACTGTGTCCACACATTCTCGAACGGTTTCCGAAATTGTCTCGCGATATTCTTCCACGCTTCCAAAAAGAGAAAACGATTTATCAATCGCTTCCTTTTTCTCATCGAAAAGATTTTTAAAAGTTTGCAAAACAGCCAACCGAACATTCGGATCTAGAAAATTTTCATCCAACCGATCAAGCTCTTTTGAAAATGGATTTTTAGAAAGCATGAATTTCTAAATTTAAAAAACTCCATTTTGGCAAATCAATCAAAAAGTTCAGTCGAAAGATACCGCTCACCGCCGTCGGGAAAAATTGTTGTGATTTTTTGGTCGGGAAATTTTTCAGCCAACTTTTGAGCTGCTGCGAAATTCGCACCGGAAGAAATTCCGACGAGAATCCCTTTTGCTCGCGCAAGATTTTTGGAAGCCGCAATCGCCTCAGCGGAAGAAATTTTAATAATCTCGTCGATAATTTTTGAGTCGAAATTTTTTGGAATGAATCCTGCGCCGATTCCCTCAATTCTGTGCGCCCCTTTCTCTCCTCCTGAAAGTACCGCGCTTTCGAATGGTTCCACCGCGACAATTTTAATTTCCGAATTTTGCGATTTAAAAAACTTCCCCACTCCCGAAATCGTGCCGCCGCTACCCACCCCAGCTACGAAAATTTGGATTTCTGGTAGCGCCTCGAAAATTTCCGGACCAGTTGTCGAGAAATGAATTTCCGTGTTTGCCGAATTTTCAAACTGTCGTGGTTGCCAGCCATTCTCCTTTTCGGTTAATTTTTCAGCCTTGCGAATAGCACCCGCCATTCCTTCCTCTGCCGGAGTGAGAATTAATTCCGCACCAAGTTGCTTTAGAATTTTTTTTCTCTCATCGGAAAAATTTTCAGGCAGCACAATCTTCACAGAGTAACCCTTTCGTTTTCCAATTATCGCGAGCGAAATTCCGAGATTGCCGCTCGAAGCCTCGACAATCAAACCACCATATTTTAATTCTCCCAAACTCTCGGCTTTTTGAATCATCGCAAGCGCAGCGCGATCTTTTATCGAGCTGCCCGGATTTTGAAATTCTAGTTTTGCAAAAATATTTTTTTCAACTCGAAGAAGCGGTGTGTTACCAATAAGATCGAAAATGTTTTCAGAAATTTTCACACAAAAATTTTACCTCACAATTTCTTTACAAATTCATCGAAAAGAAATTCTGTGTCCATCGGTCCAGGCGAAGCTTCGGGATGAAATTGGATGGAAAAAAAAGGTTTCGAGCGATGGCGGAGACCTTCGACCGAGCCGTCATTCAAATTTTCGAACGCGACCTCCCATCCCACCGCCATTTTATTTCGAACTGCGAAACCGTGATTTTGCGAGGTGATGAAGCAGTGCTTCGTTTTAATTTCACGAACCGGCTGATTCTGCGAACGATGACCGTACGGCAATTTGAAAGTCCGCATCCCCGCCGCAAGCGCGAGCAATTGATTGCCAAGGCAGATACCAAAAATCGGCTTCGATTTTTTAAGCTGCTGTCGAATAGAATGAATCGCCTCCGTCGCCCGCGCCGGATCGCCTGGTCCGT
The DNA here is from genome assembly GCA_023142645.1 of Candidatus Altimarinota bacterium. Taxonomy (GTDB): domain Bacteria; phylum Patescibacteriota; class Gracilibacteria; order JAHISY01; family JAHISY01; genus JAHISY01. The sequence continues at coordinate 2,328 of JAGLJE010000053.1, forward strand.
TTGAAATAAAGAGACCGTCGAACTTCACTTTTTCAAGATTGAAATCATGTGGAAGGTGATGGACGGAAACCCCACGTTCGAGAAAATTACGAAGAATACCAAGTTTCATCCCGCAGTCTAGAATCGCCACCGTTTTTTTTCCACGTTTGAAAAAACGAGGTTTAGTCGATGAAACCTGTGCGACAAGATGCTCTTCATTTGGATTCCAGAATTTTTTAGAAGTTTTTTTATCTTCAATTCTCCCGAGAATCGTACCCTGCTCCCGCAATTTTTGAGTGAGCGCGCGAGTGTCCACTCCTGTAATTGCCGGAATTTTCTCGCGCTGCAGCCACGCTGCCAAACTTTCTTTCGCCGCATGATGGGAATATTTTTCGGAATACTCGGAAACAACAAGTCCGGCGACTTGAATCTTCTCTGACTCGAAATTTTTTAAGACTTCTGTTCCATGTTCCATGTTCCACGTTTCACGTTTCGGAACACCGTAATTTCCGATAAGCGGGTAAGTCAGCACGAGAATCTGACCGGCGTAACTTGGATCAGTTAAACTCTCGGGATAACCGACCATCCCCGTCGCGAAAACAACCTCACCCTCCGCTTCAACCACTTGCCCTGAGTTCGTCGAATAGGCACCGAAACTTTCGCCAAAAATCACCGAGCCGTCCACAAGCGAAAGAATTTTTTGCATCTCGCGGGATTTTAACAGAAAACTCTTCCAATCTGCCCACTAATCAAACAATCTTCAACTAAAATATTTTCCTGCTAAAATTGCGCGGAAATGGCAAAAGATTATTACAAAATTCTCGGAGTCGAACGTGGCGCAAACGAAGCGGAAATCAAAAAAGCTTTTCGCTCTGCCGCGCGGAAATATCACCCCGATCAAGCGAAAGGGGACAAAAAAGAAGCTGAGCGGAAATTCAAAGAAAGTTCGGAAGCTTACGAGGTACTCGGCGACAAACAAAAACGTCAACAATACGATCAATTCGGCTCGGCAGGCGCGAATTTCGGCGGAGGTGGAGCAGACTTCGGAAAAGGTGGATTCGACTTCTCAGGAGTGAAATTTGATTTCGGCGGAGGAGGTGGCGAAGGTGGATTCGGAGATATTTTCGAAACTTTTTTCGGCGGCAGCGGAAGAGGCGGAAAAACACGCGGTCCGATTTGCGGCGCAAATATCGAGGCACGCATACATGTGAAATTCGAAAACGCGATTTTTGGAACAACGGCAGAATTCCGGCTTGATCGACTACAAAAATGCAAACACTGCCACGGTAATGGAGCGGAACCGGGATCGAAAATTTCAGACTGTCAAAAATGTGGCGGTACGGGCGAAATCTCAACTACCCGTCAAACAATTTTCGGAACAATGCAACACTCCGCCGTCTGCCCGGAATGCGGTGGCGAAGGAAAAACTTTTGAAAAAAAATGCGGCAGTTGCCACGGCACCGGTCGCGAGCGGAAAAGTGAGAAAATTAAAGTGAAAATTCCGGCAGGCGTGGAAAGCGGGGCGGTAATCCGACTGACAGGGCAAGGCGAGGCAGGCGCAAAAGGTGGACCAGCAGGCGACCTTTTCATCCACATAACAATTGAACCTTCCCGTGAATTCGAGCGGCGTGGTACTGACATTTTTTCAGCGCAAAAAATTAGCTTCATCCAAGCTGCTCTCGGAGATGAAATTGCCATGAAAACAGTGCACGGAAATGTGAAGTTGAAAATTCCGGCGGGCACACAATCACACACTAATTTCAAAATCAAAAATTACGGATCTCCGCAGCTACATTCGAAAGAAAAAGGCGATCACATCGTGAAGATTTTGGTGGAAATCCCAAAAAAGCTCTCGCAAAAAGAGAGTGAACTTCTAGAGGCTTTGGCAAAAGAAGGCGGGATTAAAATCAAAAAAGGTGGGATTTTTGGGTGAAAATATCTGAATCATAATTCACCTGATTACAGAATTTTCATGATTTCTTCTTTTTGTTCGTACCGAGTTTCTCATCACGTGGTTTTTTCCTCGCAATCATGTTCATCCGTCAATCAAGAAAATCAAGATTTAAGACAAAAAAATCCAAACATAAGAAAGAGCCGCCGAGAGTGAGATTGTGCAAAACGAATTGCAACTCTTCCTCGACGGCTAATTAGCCGCCAATTATTTCAATAGCACTCATTACTATTAAGAGTGCCATTGAAATTACAAACAAAATATAATTTTTCATGTTTTCCCTCCGTTGTTGAGGCGGCTTCAGAAATTGAAAACCGCTGATTTAAAAAAATAACGATTTCCAAACATCCCTGAAAGACCTCAACAAATTCCGTGATTTCAAAGAGCGAATTAACTTTTTGAAGAGTTAACTCTAACTCTCTCTCTCTGGTTTGTCAAGCCCCAATTTGAACTTTTTGTAAAGTTGTTTGAACCTCTTTTCAAGATTTCCAAAACTAATCTTTTCGCTTCGTGAAGCCAAATTAAAGTTTTTGAAAAAAATGCTTGCTTTTCTTTTTCGAAAATGCTAAACTTCCTGTGTTTTAATAATTAACAAAAATTTATGAACGATAAACTAGATAACTGGCTAAATAAAAATGTAGGCGGTGAAACGAAACCAAAACAACTTATTCCTCCTCGCAAAAATATGGATGCCGGAACAAAGCAAATCAAAAAATCATTTCCTCCTCGTAAAAAGTTCCACAAAAAGAAACTGCCGTTTCATAAATCTCCGCCACAAAAAAACAATGCTGTGTTCGATGAAAAAGTACGTGTGGTCCCGCTCGGCGGGCAAGAAGAAGTCGGACGAAATATGTCCGCTATCTTTTACAAAGAAGATATCGTAATCATCGATTGTGGGCTGCAATTCCCCGAAATGGATATGTTTGGTGTTGATTATGTGATTCCCGATGTGAAATTTTTGGAAGACAAAACTCATCGGATTCGCGGGATTATCCTCACTCACGGTCA
>JAGLJE010000054.1 GCA_023142645.1 Candidatus Altimarinota bacterium
CTTTTCGGCACGCCGCTCACACTCGGTCTCGTCAAAAAACGGCTCGATGAATTTAACCTCACTTCGAAAGTTAAGTTTCACGAAATCAAAAATCCGGCGACAGAACGGATTCCGCTCGGGCGACATTTTGAGGCGGAATTTTTTCGGGTGAATCATTCTATTCCCGATGGAATGGGGATTTGTCTCAAAACTCCAGTTGGCAATATTGTTCACACTGGCGACTTCAAATTTGATTTCACACCCGCTGATGGACTGAAGTGCGACTTTGGCAAAATCGCGGAAATCGGTCGACGAGGCGTATTACTCACATTCGCGGATTCTACAAATGCGGAAAAACCTGGTTACACGATTTCCGAAAAAGTAGTAAATGAAAATCTCGCAAAAACAATTATGGAAGCGAAAGGACGGATAATTTTAGCAACCTTCGCGAGTTTGATTGGTAGAATTCAAAATATCGTTAATGCGGCAAACCGCAGCGGACGAAAAGTTTTTGCGAGCGGAAGATCGATGATCACTAATCTCGAAATAGCTGAAAAGCTCGGCTACTTGAAAGCACCACAGGGGCTCATTCGTCCGCTAAAAAAAGGGGTTAAATTGAATGAAATTCCTCCGAATAAAGTTTTGATTCTCTGTACAGGTAGTCAAGGCGAGGAACTTTCCGCGCTAACAAGAATCGCGCTCGGCGAACACCAGACAATTCGAATCCGCGAAGGCGATACCGTCATTTTTAGCTCGACGCCAATCATCGGAAATGAGCGAGCCGTAGTTAGCGTAACGAATAATTTATTGCGACTCGGCGCGAAAGTGATCACGAATAAAGATCTCGATGTCCACACCTCTGGTCACGCCAGCCAAGAAGATTTGAAATTGATGCACTCGCTGCTGAAACCGAAATTTCTCGTGCCGGTTCACGGCGAACTCCATATGCGCTGTGCACACCGCGATCTCGCAAAAACAATTGGCATGCCGGAGGGAAATATTTTGTTACTCGACAACGGCGATATCCTCGAACTGGCACCAAATCAAACCGTGCGGAAATCGAAATCCAAAGTACGCGTGAATAATATTTTGATCGACGGTCTCGGTGTGGGAGATATCGGAACTTCAGTTTTGCGAGAACGCGAAACAATGAGCGAAAATGGAATCGTAGTAATTGTTTTCCGCGCGTACGCAAAATCGGGGAAACTTGTCGGCGCGCCTGATATCATTTCACGGGGATTCGTCTATATGAAAGAATCCAGTGCCATCGTAGAGGAAGCAAAAAAAGTCGCGACAAAAGCTTACGAAGAAGTTGGACGGAAAGATCACAAAGAAGTGCGAAAAGAGGTGGCGCGTGCGGTCGCAAAATTCATCCGACAGCGAATCGATCGCGAGCCGCTGATTCTGCCGTACACGATTGAAATTTAAAATCCAATCACCTCTCGAATCACATCCAAGCTAAATCCTCGTCTCGCGAGAAACGCGGCGAGTTTTTGTTTCGCGGAATATTCGTTTGGAACTTTTTCACCTCGCAATTTTTTGGCAAGCGTCTCCCGCGCGTTTTCGATTTCAGAAATGTCGGTCGGCAAAAAAGTTTCAATCAGTTCCTCTTCAATTCCCCGTCGCTTCAGCTCAATTTCTAATCTTCTTCGTCCCCAGTTCGGATGCCCACGAACGAAACTTTCTGCGAAATTCTCGTCCGACTGCAATCCAAGTTTTTCTAATTTTTCAAACACCGCGGCAAAAATCTTCTCATCGGGGATGAAACGCATGTGGAATTTTTCGAGCAATTCTTTTTGCGAGTAATTCCTCCGCGCGAGGAGAAAACACGCGTAATTAAAGACCTGCTTCGCATCCGCCTGTTTCGGCTTCTTCTTAAAAAATCTCACGGAATTATTTTAACTTCTTCAAAGCCTCTTCTGCAGCTTTTTGCTCCGCCGCCTGTTTGCTTGCCCCTTTCCCGCGACCGAATAAATCTTTGCCTACAAATGCTCCCATCTCAAAAATCTTCGCATGATCCGGTCCACTCGCACTCAAAACTTTGTACTCGGGAGTAATTGCAAGTTTCTCTTGAGCCAATTCTTGAAATTCCGATTTAGCGTCAAACTGTCCACCTTCCGCAATAATTCTAGAAAGTTTGGGCAGTAAAAATTTCTCGATAATTTTTTCCGCTTTTCCGAACCCACCATCGAGATAAACCGCGCCAATCACCGCCTCGAAAACATTCGCGAGCAGATATGGCTTCTCCGCTCCGCCTGACCGAGCTTCTCCTTTCGATAATTTCAGATATTTGCCAAAATTCAACTCCGCAGCAACTTCCGCGAGTGTCTCGCCTTTCACGAGCGCAGAACGGAGCACTGTGAGCTCTCCTTCTGGTTTCGCGGGAAATTTTTTGAAAAGAAACTCTGTCGTGATCAGCTCGAGAACCGCATCCCCGAGAAATTCGAGTCGCTCGTTATGCTCCGAGACTCCGCGATTTTCGTTCACGAAACTACGATGTACGAAAGCCATTTCGAGTAATGCAGGATTTTTAAATTCGTACGCGAATTTTTTTTGAAGATCTTTCATTTGAAAAATTTAACGAATGGAAAATTGATAATTTGTTTTCGCAGGTTTGATATAAAAAATTTCCTTCGTAGAGGAATCCTTCATCTTGAAGAAAATTATAAATCTTCCTTGCAAAATTGGAATCTTCCGAAATTCCATTTGTTCAAACTTCACGCTTTCACCTTTTATTAAAGGGTTTTTGATTACTCCAATTCCTATTACAATTTTTTCTAAATACAAATCTGCAACAATTTTTACTCCAATCATCGTCTCAAAAAACTCCTGAATTTCTTGAAAATCTCTTCGGAAAGACGATTTGAAAATTAAAGTATGGGTCTTCAAATTTCAGAAATTAAACTTTCAAGCCTAATTTTTCTCTGCAAAATTTTAGAAATTCTTTATGGGAAATTGACTTCTCTTTCATCCTGCTTAAACAAATCGCCTCATCTCGCTTCCGCTCCGCTGCAGAATCTTCTTGTTGAAAAAAAGCTTTTGTCGCTTTTATATTTTTTCGAGATTTAGTTTTAATTGTCTGCATTTCAAGATAATTTTAATGTTTAAACCTCAACTTTCCAATTCCTTCTTCGCAGAAGATAAAACTCCATTCAC
>JAGLJE010000055.1 GCA_023142645.1 Candidatus Altimarinota bacterium
CCACATTTTAATTTCGGCAGAATGATCAAAAGTAGCTTTGAGCAACGCACTCGCGAAATCTTTTTCGAAAGATAACTCAAATTCCGCAATATTCTTTTCGAAAATTGCTAACTGCCTCTCTACTAGCTCGACCCCGCGAAACTCACACTCAAAAACAGTTTGCACCACCGCTTCCCGAATCGCTCTCCGATTAGCAGCTGGCATAGTTGAATCTATACTTTCACTTTTTGAACTTTTTTCTCATCTTTCTTCGCGAAATCAATCACGACTCTCCCACGATAGTATCCGCAAATCAAACAAGTAGTGTGCGGACGACGTGGCTGCTGACATTTCGGGCAGGCAACTGTCTTGGTAAGGTTATTCAGCCTTTTTAATTCTCCCCGCTTCCACGTGGAGTACCGACGATTGCCGCGAGTAGCGGAAGCGCGTCGTTTTGGGACAGGGTGTTTGGCCATTTTTTCGTAGAAATTAAGTTAAACCAGTTTAGCTTTTTTGGCAGCTTTGTAAAGTTCAAATTTCGTGAGAACTAATCCTCCAAGCGTGAGAATAAAAATCATGAGCTTCAGAATTCCGCCGAATCCGGGAATCCAGCCAACTGCAACAAAAAAAGCCGCACCTACCGCAAGCGCGAGTAACTTTCGAAGATAACTTGTTTCTTTTTTCTGCTTGAAAATCATTGAACCTACCGTGAAACCGACGAGTGCTCCCGTCACAAGCAACGCGAGAATCCATATCGCAAGAAGAATCCCACCGAGCCACGCTCCGAGCACCGTAATAAAAAGCAAAATCGCTACAAGCGGTACAAAAAGCATCAGAACTCCCGCAAATAAACTCCACCAAAATTTCGTGCGAATCACGCTCGCAAAAGTCGCGGTAGATTTTCCGAAAATCGCGAGCAAAACCGCACCTGCTACGAAACCAATCAGAAGCGTGAAAAGTTTTCCTACAACATCAAACCGCTGCCACGCTCCCATGGAACTGCCGGCAGTTTTTTCGAAATCTTTCCTTTCAATCAAGGAAGCCACCCTTGCCGGAATCTCAATTTCTTTTTCTGAAAAATAAGTCAGCTTCCCTGCAATCTTCGCATCTTCACTGAAATTAATTTTTTCACCAATTCGAATCTCCGCATCCCCGCCGACTTTTCCCGAGAAATTAATTTCATCACCAACAAGCTGAAGATCACCTCCTACACTACCGGTGAAATTCAACATTCCTCCCGCGATACTCGCATCACCCGCGATTGTGGAATTTTTCGTGAAATTAATCACACCTCCCGCGAACACCGCATCTCCGCCAACTGAACCGACGAGGGTAATCACGCTACCGAGCGCACGTAAATCATCGCCAATCTCAGAAGTAATCGTGAGCGTGCTCCCTGCCGCCACTAGATCATTTGAAACTTTTTTATCAACATTTACAATCACACCCGCAAGATACGCATCGTCCGAAATAGGATTTTTCAGCTCAACCAACTCGCCCGCAGAATAAAAATCATTCCCAATCACGATTGATACCTCCGGTCTTTCGAAACCTTTCGCAAAGACAGAAGTGGGAAGAACCAGCAAAACAAGAGTGAGGCAAAATTTAACTCTGAGATTCATCTTTAATGAGGTTAATAAATTTCTAATTTGAAATTCTTTTAAATTCTAACAAAATCTTCAAATAATCGAAATCTGGTGGAGTACTTTTTCAGCTATTATCCAACTCCGTGAAGAAGATGAAGGCGAATGTTAAACTTCTGCCCCGTGAATTTCGCAGAATTGAAATCCCGAATTTCAGAATTAAAGCGCGTGAAAAACGCAATAATTTTGGCGCACAATTATCAGCTACCGGAAATTTATGATGTGGCTGACTTCGTCGGTGACAGTTTCGAGCTGGCGATACGAGCCCGCGAAACAGATGCAGAAGTTATTGTTTTCGCAGGAGTGAAATTTATGGCGGAAAGCGCGAAGATTTTAAATCCACAGAAAAAAGTTTCACTACCCGATCTCACTGCTGGCTGTCCGCTCGCGGATTTCGCAACAGTAGAAAAATTACGGGAGCGAAAAAAAGAATTCTCGAACGCTGCGGTGGTGGCATATATAAATTCGAGTGCGGCGGTAAAAGCAGAAAGTGATGTGTGCTGCACTTCCGCAAACGCGGTGGAAATTTGCCGGAAATTACCCGCGCAGCAAATTATTTTCGTGCCGGATCGGAATCTTGGCGAGTGGGTGGCAGAGCAGCTACCGAAAAAAAAGATAATTTTATGGGAGGGACATTGTTATGTTCATTCGAAAATTTCGGTGGAAAAAGTTGAGACGGCGAAAAAATTGCACCCACAAGCAATCGTTCTCGCCCATCCCGAGTGTCCGCGAGAAATTCGTGAACTCGCAGATGAAGTTTTGGGAACCGGCGGGATGTTGAATTTCGTGAAAAACTCAAAGACAGCGGCATTTTTGATCGCGACGGAAAGCGGGATGCTCGAACGACTAAACCGCGAAACTCACGGAAAAAAGTTCTTCGCACTAGGAGGTGAATGCCTTACAATGAAAAAAATTACGCTGCCGAAAATTTTGCATTCGCTCGAGAATGGCGAATCCGAAATCGAAGTAGAAGCGGCTGTTGCGGAAAAAGCACGCGAAAGTTTGGAGAGAATGATCGAGTTGACGAAAAAATAAAACTTTACTAAACTCCTCCGGCTATTTCTTTTAACCTATTTTGAATTGCTGACAATCCGACTCGCTCGCGTAGGAAGGGAGAATCTCCAGAAATTCCGACTCGTAGCGCAAGAAAAAACGAAAAGTCCGAAATCCGGAAAAGTAGTGGCAATCGTGGGTAGTTACGATCCGATTGATCCCGAAAACAAGCTCATTTTCGATGCGGAAAAAATCGAGCAATTTATTAAAAATGGAGCCGAACTGAGTGATACTCTCGCACGGCTTTTACTGAAAAATGGATTCAAAAAAGAGCTCGCAGAAAAATTCGTGAAGAAATACACGAAGCAAAAATCAAAAAAGGACAAGACCGAAGATGCAAAAAAAGTTACTACCGACAAACCAAGCGAAAGTGAAACTCCGACTGAGCCAACGACAGATGAAGATGAGAAGACTACCGAAAAACCGGAAACAGCGGAAGCTACCCTCGCAACAACTAAGTCAACAAAAGAAGCACCCGCGGAAATATCTGAAGTAGCGAAACCCGAAACTGAGGAGAAAAAACCGCCGGGAGAGGAGCCTAAAAAGGATTCTTAATCTTTTTTTATTATTAACTTACTTCCTACTTTTTAATCCTATTTTTAATGAGTGATGAAGCAATTACTGCCGCGAGCAGCGATCCCTCCACCGGACATGATAAAGATTTTCTTGAAGCGACGGTAAAAGCCATTGTCGATCATCCTGAGGATGTCATCCTCGAAAGGACGGTGGATGATCTCGGAATATTGATCAAGCTCCGTGTAAACGAGACAGATATGAGCAAAATCGTAGGTAAAGAAGGTCGCACCGCAAAAGCTCTCCGCACGTTACTGCGCCTCGTCGGTTCAAAATTTGATCAACGCGTGAATTTAAAAATCCTCGAACCAGATGGTAGCGAATTTCGCACAACGCAAACAGAATCCACCATAGCGAAAAAAGCTGATTTACCTGTCAAAACGACCGTTAATAAACCAAAAAAGGAGGAAGCCTCGACAAAGGAGGGCGAAGAAGCAGCCGGCGCTTTTGAAAATGTAATTTAGCAGTTAAAATCGGGGAGAATATTTTAGTAACCCTCTCTTAAAATGGCTTTTGAATTCATTCCCGACGCGATGGCTCAAACTGGTGTAAGCTACACTGACCTTGAGCAACTCAGCCTTAAGGATGTCGTTTATCTTTTTGCTGCACTAGCGATTCTCGGATCTGGCGCACTCGCAATTGTTTTTATTTTTTTCGGAGGCTTTTCTTTCATTCTCTCGGGCGGCGACGAAACGAAAGTGAAACAAGCCATTCATACGATTCGCTACGCTATCATCGGACTGGTAATTTCCCTTCTCTCGCTCGTTCTAGTTCCCCTGATTGGAAAACTTTTTGGAGTGAATTTTAGTTTTTTAGATTTTGAAACTCTTTCGAACCGCATCAACACACTCTTTGATCAATTCCACGAAGAAGATTTCACGGCGATTACTACAACTACCGTCCCCATCACCACTCCCCATCCCGAAGTTTCGATTGACGAGCTCGTGAAATAATTTTCACACCATCAATGGTAAAATTTCCTGCGTGAAAAAATTGGTTCTTCTCGACGGTCATGCGATTATTCA
>JAGLJE010000056.1 GCA_023142645.1 Candidatus Altimarinota bacterium
CAATCGCCGATCCAAGAAAAATGATGCGATCTTTCAAAAGCCGCGAGTAAATATCGTACGCGCGCTCCCCACCCGCCGACTTTTCGATCACGGTCGGGATAAGATAATTCGCAGTCGATTGCATAGATTTTGTGTTCTGGGAGGGCATTTCTAATTTTATTATCGAGTAATTCTAGCAAATTTTGGATTGAATTTCAACTGTTTAATTAAACAAAAATCCTATATTTATTCTCGAGGGTTGTTTTGATTCTTGTGTTAATCCATCGAAACCTTTTTCGGCTTCAGCTTTTGCCTTTTCCGCCAGACTCACGAAATGTTGAAAATTTTTTTCATTGGTCTCCCCTGGAGGCAAGCTATCTTTCGAAAAAATTCCTTCGATTGGCGATTGCATTGTTTTAAATTAATCAGCTCCTTAATTTTCCCCCAACTGACTCGATATTTGCAACTATTTTTTGGAAAACCTCCTCCGCTTCTTTCTCTTCGAGAGTTTTATTTTTATCGCGAATCTCGAAAGAAAACGCAAGTGATTTCATTTCCGTGGGAATCCCTTCACCCTCGTAAACATCGAAAAGTCTCAAATCGTGAATTTTGGAATCAGCGGAAAGAATCGCGTTTTCCACCTCACGCACGAGAGTTTTTCGTGAGACGAGAACCGCAAGATCGCGCGGCACACCGGGAAATTTCGGGAGATCGACGGCTGTCACCGCTTGCTGCGGAATTTGCGAGAGCGCGTCGAAATCAAGATCGAAAAACACGGAAGTTGGCAACTCGAAATTTTTGGCGACAGCGGGATGCAACTCTGCAACCGTCCCAATTTTTTTGCCGGCTATTTTAATGTCGGCAACACGACCAGGGTGTGCAGTGGTTGGAAGCGAAATAGCCTCAGAGAATTCAGCGGGAAATTTCAGACTGGCGAAAAGTTTTTCGAGCACACCGCGAACTGCCAAGAATGAATTTTTCTCGCCAACAATGAGAGCGACCGCTAAATTCCGTTCGTCGGAATTTTTTTGAAAAACTGTCGAGACCTCAAATAACCGGAAACTTTTTTCACGGCGGACATTTTTGGAAGCAGCTTCGAGCAAACTAGCGAGAAGAGAATTACGAAGGTGGCGGTAATCCTCGCTCGGCGGATTTTCGAGACGGAATGCGATCTCAATTTTTTGATTCGCGGATCGCAGCAATTTTTCAGAAACGAGCGAGAGAGTGGCGGTTTCATGAAAACCGAAGCCGACAAGTGCATCCTCAATTTCGCTTTTCAATTCACGGAAAGAATCACCTGCCGTAACAGACGGAACTGTCATCCGAATCCGCGGAAAATCGGCGGGCAAATTTTTGTAGCCAAGATGACGAATCACCTCCTCCATCAAATCAATCGGTCGCTCGATATCCCGCCCCGCGCGAAAACTCGGTACTTCGACTTTCAAATCTTTTTCGCTTAATTCTTCAACGCGAAATCCAAGTGCACGGAGAATCTCGACCGACCTTTTGGGTGAAATTTTCGAGCCTAATTTTTTTTCTAATTCTACGAGCGAAAGTTCGAGCACTCTTTTTTCGGGAGTGAAATTTTTGATATCTGCCTCCGCGAAAATTTTCAATTCGGGATTCGTTTCGCGAAGAACTTCAAGAAAGCGCGCGATTGCTTTCGGGGGAAGCTCAGGATCTAATCTTTTTTCGAAACGAAGGGAAGACTCGCTACGAAGTCCGAATTTGATTGAGGTTTTGCGAATCGAAACCGCGCCGAAATTCGCAGCTTCGAGAATGATTTCGGTCGTTACTTCGGAAACTTCAGAATTCGCACCACCCATTACTCCTGCAAGCGCGATCGGTTTTTCCGCATCCGCAATCACGAGATTTTCGGAGGACAGCTCGAGAACCTCACCGTCGAGAGTTTTTAGTTTTTCGGAATTTTTCGCACGCCGAACAATAATCCACCCACCCGCAAGTTTTTTGGAATCAAAAGCATGCAGCGGCTGACCAAGCTCGAGCAACACAAAATTCGTGGCATCGACAACATTGTTGATTGCACGAATCCCGCAACTCTCCAATCTTTCACGAATTTTTTTTGGCGACGGTTTAATTTTGATTCCTGAAATCATTAAACCAGAATAACGAGAACACAATTTCGGTTCCGCTACTTCTACATCAATTTTTTGCTCGATTTTTGGAAGCGCGAGCTCTCGCGCCTTAAACTTTCGATCAAGCAAAACTGCAATCTCCCGCGCGAATCCGACATGCGAGAAAAGATCAGGGCGATGCGTAATCGCGTGATTATCAATTTCAAAAATCGTTCCGGTCAAATCAGAAGTAAACGGCTGTCCAATTTCAGCGGAATCATCAAGCACGAAAATTCCCTCTGATTTCTCGGCGAGTCCGAGCTCCGCTTCACTACAAATCATTCCACAACTTTCCACTCCTTTTAATTTTCTTTTTTCGATTTTGAATCCTGCCACCTGTCCTGCCTGCCCTGAGCTTGTCGAACAGGAGCCCATCGAAGGAGAAAGCACACATCCAACAAGCGCAACGGGAACTTTCGCACCCTCGAAAATATTTTTCGCACCACAAACAATCTGCAGTTTCTCTGAACCAATATCGACCGTTGCGAGCTGAATTTTGTCAGCGTCCGGAATCGACTCAATCTTGAGAATCTGTCCAACCACGACTTTCGGAATCGCGGCGACAGCGTGGATTTTTTCGACTTCCGCCACTC
>JAGLJE010000057.1 GCA_023142645.1 Candidatus Altimarinota bacterium
AATTGCTGAATTTATGCAGGAGAATCCGGATACAAGGCTTGCGGAATTGAAAGCGGAAGATTTCACACAAAATCCGGAGCTGCAAAATGATTGGAAAAATATTTTGGAAGATGTTTTGAAAGGAATGGAAATGGATACTGAATTAAAGAATCCAAAATTTAATGTTTGTAAACCAGAGACATGGAAAAATGTATCTGCAGGAGAAGCGATTCAAAAGTTTGTGAAGAAGCAGCCGGAAATCGCGGCGGCGGCGGCACTTGGTTTGGGGATTACAGCTATCGTGCTACTTCTTAGTAAAAGTAAAATTACAAAGGTGGCGGGGGGAATAACCGGTTTTTTGGCGGGGATATTGGGATTTGAATTGTGGGGAGCTGGAATACGAAAAAAGGTTGGAGAAATAGCAAGTTCTTCTTTGGAAAAAATTGGAATTGATAAAGAAACCCAAAAAAAAGCGACAAATAAATATCATCAAATATTCGGTGTTGCTGAAAATGAAGATCTAAACAATAAACCATCTAATCCTATCGAAACAGCGCAAGAAAAAAGCGAAGCACTGCTGGGGCAAATTCCGATGTCAGAAGAGACAAAAAAAAGATTGGAAGAACTAAAAAAGAGTTTGAGCAAAGAAAATGTCCGCAAACTTTTTGCAAGCATTGTCGAAAAAGATGGACCGATTGTAGTTGAAAATGGTAAAGCCTTTATTTTAAATTCGTTAGGTGATCTAGTTGATTTGGAAAAATGGATTTTCTTTCAGTATGCCAGCTCCGCCAAAAAAGTTTTTGAAGCACGCGACAAAGATGAGCTAAAAATTGGCTCCGTTATTGTCCAATATGTTCAGGAGATGCCAAAGTTTTGTTTTATTTTTTGGACTTCTGATAGAATTCTAAATTTTTTCCGCAAAGTCCCAGTAGGTTGGTGCAGGTCGCTCATGAAAGGTGCTGGTTGGGGCTATACTGTTCCCGCCAAAATATTTCAAGCTGGCAAACTTATCAAAGCTGGTACATTAACCTTCAAGGGCAGCAAGATTATTTACAAAGGTTCCGCTCTTTCTTTTAGCGCGGCGAAAAAGGCGATTAATGCTTCTAAAAAAAGCCGTGTTGTTAAAAAGATCGCCAAAAAAGGAATTGATGTGGCAAAAAAAGGAGCAGGATTTTCCAAAGAAACACTCAAAAAAAGTGTCAGCAAGCTCCCACATCTTAAAGTTCTTCGTCAAAAATTGATCGCTATCCTCGCAAAAGGAAAAGCTCCCAAAGAAGCACTTAAACAAATTATAAAATTACTACCAAAGCCAGTTCAAATTACTGTAGCTGGCGCCGCTTCGCTTGGCACCGCAGCCATAACTGCAATCATTTGGGATGCGGTTTTTCCAGAAAAAGCTGGTGCCACTAATGAAGCTGAATTATTAAAACGATCTAGTATTTTGCATCAAGAGTTTGGTCAACAGGAGCTGCCAGTTGAACACGCTTGGTGGATCAATCGAGAAGATCGCAAAGACAAACTATCAGAGCTTAATGAGTCACAAAAATTAAAAATTACTAAAGCAATCCACGCAACCAACGCGCGAATCGAAAAAGAGCTTCCCTGCACTCCTCTCTTTGAAATCCCGCCGGAACTAGAAACCTACTAAAAACTAAACCAAAACCTCCGCAATCTGCACCGCATTCAGTGCCGCGCCTTTCAAAAGCTGATCACCGCAAACGAAGAAGTCGAGACCATTTTCAAAAACGAGACTTGAGCGAATGCGACCAACCTCGACATCGTACTTTTTCGTCGCGTTCAACGGCATCGGATATTCGAGCTTTTCCGGATCATCGACGACTTTTACTCCTGGAGCTTTCTCGAGAATTTCGCGAGCCGCCTCCGGAGTGATCGGCTTTTCGGTTTCAATAGTGCAAGCCTCCGCATGCGCACGGAAAGTCGGAATACGAACAGCAGTGCAAGAAATTTTCAATTCGTCGTTACCGAAAATCTTGCGCGTTTCCCATGTCACTTTCATTTCTTCTTTCGTGAAACCATTATCTTGGAAGACGTCAATATGCGGGATGAGATTGAAAGGAATCGGGTGCGCAAAGATTTCGTTTTTGATTTCCTCGCCCGCGAGATATTTTTTCGACTCGTTTTCCAATTCCGCCATCCCCTCCGCGCCGGCTCCGGAAGTAGCTTGATAGGTGGAAACAATCACTCGTTTAATTCCAAAATTTTTGTAAAGCGGAAAAAGCGCGACCGCGAGAATGGCAGTGGTGCAATTTGGGTTCGCGATAAGTTTGGAATCTTTCGCAACCTCCGGATTGATCTCGGGGACCACGAGTGAAATCGCATCGTCGTAGCGGAAGGCGGAGGAATTATCGATTACGATTGCTCCCTGCCCTGCCTGCCCTGAGCTTGTCGAATGGGCAATTTGCGGCGCAAATTCTTTCGCGAAATCACCGGACACCGCCATAAAAACAAAATCCATTTCTCTCGCCGCTTCAACCGAAAAAAGTTCAATTTCAATTTCACCGAACGGAGTTTCTAATTTTTTGCCGGCGGAGCGTTCGGAAGCGAAAAGATGCAGCTCTGCAACGGGAAACTCGCGATCTTTCAATACGCGAACCATCTCAATACCGACCGCACCCGTCGCGCCAATTATGCCAATCTTGTAGGACATTTTTAGAGGAGGTTAAATAAATTAGTTAAGCCGCTAAATTTAGCAGATTTTAATTGCCACACTTTGTCATCTACCAACTGGTTTATTATTTTTTAAGTAAAAGCGACATAGCCGCGAGTATCAAAACAACAAACAAAAAATAACGAAAGTGTTTCTCGCTAACGTGCGGCTGAATGTAATTCGAAGAAATGAGTGCTCCAATTACTGCACCGCAACCCAATAATATTCCCGCCCGCCAATCCACTGCTCCTTTGAAACCATATAAAGCTAAAGATGCCGCCACCAAAAAACTCATATTTAAAAAACTCGTGCTCACCGCTGCCTCTTTGGAAAAACCAAGCCACAACAAAAATGGAACAACCATAAAACCACCGCCGAATCCGCCGAGCGCCCCCAACATTCCGACCAACAATCCCGCAACTGGAAGAAAAAAATAATTCATAATGAAGTCTACAGGTAATTGTAGAAACCACATTCTACTATCTTTTATTCTTTATCCTTTATTCTCACGCCTTTCCGTTTTCAAAGAATTTTTTATGAAGAATGGCAACCGCTTTGTCTGCATCCTTTTCGTCAAGAACAAAAGTAATGTTAATCTCGCTCGCTCCCTGCGAAATCTGATCGATGCTAATCCCCGCCCGACCGAGCGTGACGAAAACCTCTCCTGCCACTCCTCGCCGCTTGTAAATTCCCATCCCAACAAGACAGACAATCGCTTTTTTTGAATGAACAGAAATTTTGGCGATTGGTTTGAGTTCCGCGATAATTTCTTTCAAATGTTGCGCATTCTCAACCGTAACCGAAACTGAAACTTCGGAAGTAGAAACCACATCAATTGAAGTCTCATATTTTGCGAACACATCAAAAACTTTCGCGAGAAATCCATATTGCATCAACATTCGAAAACTCGCGATATTGACAATCGTCACGCTTTTTTTGCTCGTAATCGAAGTCATGATTTGTTTCGGATTTTTAATTTCGTGAA
>JAGLJE010000058.1 GCA_023142645.1 Candidatus Altimarinota bacterium
CTTGGCGATGGCTGGGAATCCACAAGCGGGAAATGCGGGAAATGGGCTGTGGAAAAAAGCTGCCACTATGTGTTGCTTGATGGAAAAGTTAATTTTGCGAGTGGATGCAACGAATAAAATTCATTCTGTCTTTCCTGCTTCTGCTTTCTCTTCTTTCGAATCTTCCGCTTTCTCTGCCGGCTTCGCTTCTTCTTGAATTACTTCCCTACTCTCTTTCGAAACCTCAACCTTTTCTTTATCATCTTTATCATCCTTATTAATTTCTTTATCATTTTTTTCGGCAGACACTTCTTTTTCTTTCAAAGCTAACTTTTTCGCTTCTTTCGCATCCGCCTCATCATCCACCACAACTTTTCTTACATGAGTCTCGCTCATCCGCGCAGCCTTCCCGCGCAGCTCCCGCATGTAATAAAGCTTACTTCGCCGCACATTCGCTTTTTTGATAATCTCAATTTTCGAAATCGTGGAGCCATGCAACGGAAAAACTTTTTCCACACCAATTCCTCCCGTGATTTTACGCACAGTGAAAGTACCGCCTGCTCCTTTCCCACCGTTAACCGCAATTACCAATCCTTCGAAATTTTGGACACGCTCTTTATCCCCTTCTTTAATTTTTTGGGAAACTTTCACGCTCATCCCCGCCTCAATCGTGGGAATCTTTTTCCGCAAACTTTGCGAAGCAACATGCTGGAGGAGAGCTTGATTCATGATTTTTTAAATTATTTGAACTAAATTACCTGAAAAATAAGCTGCGCGAGTTTATCATGTTCCCTCTTTTAATCAACATCATCACACACCTATCCCTGCGAAACAGGAATCGAACATTGCACATTGACAATTGTAAATTGAATCACTTCCTCGCTTTTACTCGTACTTCGATATATTTCTTGAGATTATTGATAGGAATGTTCTTCTCTTCACTGTTAATTAAATCGAGGACAAATTTATCCTTGCAGTCCAAACGGTAAAGGAAATCCGCACGACTCATCACGGTGAATTTCACCTTCGAGGCGGAGAGTTCTTCTTCGAGGTATTTTTTTAATTCGTTTTTGTCGATCTCCCCCACCACGAGCATATCCACAGCTCCTTTCGCACCTACGAACTGTCCCGAAAAAAGAAGGAAATCCACTTTTCCGAATCCACTCACCGCTTTGATGATGTCATCTTGTGGGTTCGAAACTTTTGTAAAAATATTCGCAAACTCGTCTAACAACGCGAAGTTTTGATTGATATAATAATATTTCTTGCGATTCTTGCTTCTCGTTTTGAGCAATCCCACTTTTTTAAGGTTGTTTAATTCCCGCCGAACCGAATTGATTTGCTCCGAAAGCTTGCGCGTGATTTCGCGAATAAAGAACTCGTTTTTGGGATGTAGTAAAAAAAGTCCCATCAACTTCACACGAGTACGAGAGCCGAAAAACGGTTTAAGTAGCATTTTGGGAGAAAGTTAAATTACAAGGAGGAAATTAAGAGTAAAGGTTTTACTCAGAAATGCAAGCTCGGAAATTGTTTTTTAAGGAAGGAGAATGAATCTCTGCTTTTTTAAGCCGTAAAGCCAAATTGACAAAAAAGGAAAAGATTTTAGTAGAAACAAGATTGAAAAGCAATTCAAAATTTTCTTTCCCAAAATCCCACCGCGCAACCTATACCCGCCGGAGCTTCATGCGAAAGAATAGCGTGAGTGTGGGGAATTTTTTCGAATGCTCCGAGCAGCGCAGCAAGCGGGCGCATTCCGCATTCCGCCACTTCGTCTAATTCGAAAGGATCTTGTTGTAAAACTCTTTCGAAATCCCCATTTTCCAAATTCTGAATTAATTCTTCCTCCCACGCGGCAGCGCGCGAAAAAAAACCATGCGGAGAGTTTTTTGTGAGGCGGTGAGAAAGTTCTCCACTCGCAATGAACGCAATTCGCTGCTTCGATTTATCCGCCACTTCGCGAATAATCCCGCCGAGCCGAAAATGTTCCGAAATTCCCGCAAGTGAAATCCCGAGATTCACGATTTCGATTCCTGACAACGCGGAAGCAAGAAAATACAACGGAACGCTACTTCCGAAATCAAGTTTTTCATCCTCGATAATCGCCGTTTTGAATCCCGCAGATTGAATTCCTTCGATAATTTCCGCAGTGAGCAATCTGTTGCGTGGATATTCCGCAATAGTTTCGGTGTCTCCGAATTCAGAAAAAGATGCGTGAAAATTCGGTGTACGCGGAATCCGTACCATAAATTTATCAATCTCGATTTCCGCGTGAGGCGTGAGCAAAATGATAGATTGCGGAGAATTCTGTTTTAATCTCAAGCTTATTGAAAGCAGAGCCTGAATCGTCTTTTCAAATTTCTTCGTTTCTTCCCTTCCGATTTTGGGAATAATCGCAGGCGGATGTGGAGAAAAAATACCATGGGTGAGCATTTTTGGATTTTAACAAAAACTTGCTTTAACACCAACTTTGTATTAAATTTGTCTGCATGCAATTTTCGAAAGCAGCCGAATACGCGATTCTCGGACTCACCCACCTCGCGCGCGAAAAAAATAAATCCGCAAGCGTAAACAAAATTGCGCGCGCTGAAAAACTCTCGCTTTACTTTTTGCGAAATGTTTTTCAAAAGCTAAAGAGTGCAAAACTCGTAACATCGAAACGCGGCAGCGGCTACACGCTCGTGAAACCCGCACGGGAAATTTCGCTGAAAACAGTGCTCGAAGCAGTGGAGCAAAAACTCGCAATTCACGCGTGTCTACAAAAAAAGGAAGCGAGCTGTATTCGCGCGAAAAACTGTAAAATCATCCGCTGTCTTTCGAAGGTACAGCAACGGTTGCTCGCAGATCTTGAGAAAATTCGTTTAACTGACCTGCTTTAAAAATGAATCAAAACTGGATTTATTCCGAAACGGTGAAAGACCATTTTTTTAATCCTCGCAATTTTTTAAAAGAAGACGAGGTGAGTTTCCGCGCGAACGGAATCGGAGAAGTAGGTTCTCCCGCATGTGGAGATGTGATGAAAATGTGGATTAAGATTGATCGGAAAAAAGACCAGATCGTAGATCTGAAATGGAAAACTTTCGGCTGCGCGAGCGCAATCGGTTCGACTTCTATGCTTTCGGAAATGATTTTGGAAAATGGTGGAATGAAAATCGAGGATGCGCTGAAAATCACTCCTGCCGATATTTTGAAACGGCTCGGCGGACTGCCGAAAAATAAAATTCACTGCTCTGTTCTCGGCGACAAAGTTTTACAAGCTGCAATCGATGATTATTTTCGAAAATCGAAGCAAGTAGGAAGAATAGTGGGAGGAATAAAGCCAAAAATTATTTGCGAGTGTCTCGGTGTGAGTGAGCGAGAACTTGATCTCGCACTCGCAGCAGGTGACCAAACTTTCGAAGATTTCCAGCGACGAACAAAAGCAGGAAGCGGGTGTGGAAAGTGCGTGGAAAAAATTCAGAAGATGATTGCGAAGAAATTAAAGTAAATAAACCAAGAACCCCAAACTAAGAACTATGAACCCTGAACCAATTTATCTCGATCACGCTGCCACCACTCCTCTCGCGCCAGAAGTTTTGAAGGCAATGCTACCTTTCTTGCAAGAAGAGTTCGGGAATGCCGGTTCGATTCATTCAAAAGGACAGTCGGCGAAAAACGCGATTGAAAAGGCGCGGCGGGATGTCGCGGAGATTTTGTGGTGCGAACCGGAAGAAATAATTTTCACGAGCGGCGGAACAGAGAGCAACAATCTCGCGCTCCACGGAGTACTAGAAACCTTGTCTCCGCGACCTGTCCTCCGAAATAATGGAAAACGAAGATCAAAAAATACCCACCTCATCATCTCAGAAATCGAACATCCCGCGATCCTCCATGCTGCGGAAAATTTAAAAAGGAATGGGATCGAACTCACGAAAATTTCGGCAAATAAAAATGGAATTATTAGTGTGGAGGATGTCGGAAAAGCGATTCAACCGAACACGAAATTAATTTCACTGATGCTCGCGAATAATGAAATTGGCACAATTCAACCGATCCGCGAGATCGGAAAGATGATTCAAAAAATAAATCAAGAATCCAAAACCAAGAATCAAGAACTATTTTTTCATACCGACGCAGTGCAAGCTGGCGGAATTTTGAATCTCGACACACGACACTTGAAAGTCGATCTTCTCTCTCTTTCGGCTCACAAATTTTATGGATCAAAAGGGACAGGAATTCTTTTTGTGAAAAAAGGAGTGAGGCTTTCTCCGCAAATTTTAGGCGGCGGGCAGGAACATGGACTACGAGCAGGCACGGAAAATGTGGCAGGAATCGTCGGTTGTGCAAAAGCTTTGAAGCTCGCGGAAAACTCGCGGAAAAAAGAATTCACGAAATTAGAAAAATTACGGGATTATTTTGTCGAAAAAATTCTCGCAGAAATTCCGCGTGTCCGGTTGAATGGCGATTCAAAAAATCGACTACCAGGAAATACGAATTTTTCCTTTTTCGGAATCGAAGGAGAAAGTATTCTCCTTCGTCTCGACTTCGAAGGAATCGCAGCGAGCAGCGGAAGCGCGTGCGCAAGCGGAAGCTTGGAGCCTTCGCACGTTTTAGCTGCGCTGAAAATTCCCCATAAGTGGCTACACGGCAGCGTCCGCTTCACACTTGGAAAATCAACAACGCGGGAAAATCTTGATTTCACCATCCGAAAATTGAAAAAAATCGTGTCCGATTTACGAACTCTTTCCCCTCTCGAATGAAAATTATTCTTGCTTCATCCTCGCCACGGAGAATCGAACTGCTCGGAAAACTCGTGAAAAATTTTAGAGTAATGCCAGCGAGAATTTTCGAGAAAATTGAAATCGGAAAATCGGCAGCGGAAAATACAAAGCGGCTCGCGGCGAAAAAAGCGCGCGCGGTTTTCGAACCAGGAACTCTCACGCTCGGCTGCGATACACTCGGCGAATTAGATACCGAAGTTTTTGGGAAGCCGCGCGGAGAAAAAGAGGCAGTCGAGCTACTGCGAAAATTGAGCGGGAAAACTCACGCAGTTGTTTCAAGTTTTTGCGTAAAAACGGACGAACGGGAAATCGTAGGAAGCGAAATCGCGCACGTAAAATTTCGCGAGCTTCCGAATAATGAGATTGAAAAATATGTGGCGAAAAATCCAGTCGTTGAATTTGCCGGAGGATACGCGATTCAAGAGGATGGGGAGAAACTCGTGGAAAGTGTGGAAGGAGAGATCGAAACAGTGATCGGTTTCCCGATGAAAAA
>JAGLJE010000059.1 GCA_023142645.1 Candidatus Altimarinota bacterium
GGCAGGTCAGGGTAAAAATAATTCTTCCGATCAAACTTCGAATGTTCGGGAATCTCGCAATCGAGTGCAAGTGCGGACTTCACTCCGAGCTCGAGCGCTTTTTTGTTCGGCGCGGGCAAGCTTCCCGGCTGTCCTGTACATATCGGGCAAATCCGTGAATTCGGCTCTGCGCCAAAAGCGTCGTTATCGCAGCCGCAAAACATTTTTGTTTTGGTGGCGATTTGCGCGTGAATTTCGAGACCGATGATTGCCTCAAGTTGCATGCAGGGATTTTAGCAAAATGTTTGAAATGGGAATGAACTTGTAAATTGAAATCTACTAGTCGAAAGCTCGGCGGTATTCAAAATTGCCGATATGCCAATTTAGCTAGAGGTGAGTGCTCGCGAGCGGAGAAATTTCGAAACATCGTCAAACCCAGATTTTTTAGAGTTCTTTACAATTTTAATTTTTTCTTCGAGACTTACGCGAAAACGAATCGTGAGATCGTGCTTTGCCAAAAACTTTCGAGCGTTTTTGATGTATTCTGGTAAAAGTTGAATCGTTTCGGCTATGTCTTCATTCGCGAAGTCTTGATTTAAGCGAGCCTCACGGCAAATTAATTTCGTTGTGTCATCACCGTTATCAGTGAGCGAGTAGCCATATTGTTCTCCACCAAATACGATGGTGTGAGCGGTTTTTTTGGAGGGATGGGACATTTGGGTGGGGTAAGTAATGTAGGAATTTTATTTTGAGCTGGTGATTTTTTTGATAATTTTTGCAGCCTCTTTTTTGTAGATGTCTTTGCAGTCATTGCCATGAACCGGAATTGAGAGGTCGGCTGGAAGTGTCGTATTTTGGTAAATGTTGTGGCTATCACTAATCCTTTTGTGTTCATGTCCGAACCCGATAAGAATTTTGTGAATTTCCGGGTAGCGAAGGCTTTTTGGATTACGGAAAAACTTGGCGAGGTTCTTTTGGAACTTATTCATTTGTGGCTACATTTTATTAAATCATGGCTACGAAGTCAAGCAAAAAAGTTTCTCAAAAAATATCGCGAAGACCTGCTGCATGAACGCGTAAAAAGAATTAGACCTATCAAATAATTAAGCGAATCAAGACAACAATGACAGGGAAACTCTATTCCGCCACATTCTTACAAAACTCGATAATCTTCCCTGGAATATCCACCTTGCTCGCTTTCAACAAACCGTGAAATTCCACGCCCGAATTCACTTCCACCACTTTCAGTCCCTCTTTCGTTTCAATCAAATCCACACCGAGCAACGCCGGTTTTTCACTCACCGCTTTTGCCGCAGCTTTAACCAACTTTTCGAATTTCGGTGTAATTTCAAAATTCTCCACATCGGCACCTCGCGCGGTATTCGTAATCCAGTGCTCTGATTTTCTCTGCATCGCCGCTACGACTTCGTCGCCGATTACCACTGCTCGAATGTCGCTTCCCGATTTTTTATCGATAAATTCCTGAATGTAAAAAATTTGCGAATGTGTAATCCCGCCCAAAACTTTTTTATGCTCCAAAATTGTTTCCGCCGCCTCGCGATTGTCGATTTTGCTCAACAATCGTCCCCAGCTTCCCACTACAGGTTTCATCACTACAGGGTAGCCCCATTTTTCGATCGTTTGCAGTGCAGCATCCGTGTCAAAGCAAACTTTGGTTTTTGGCGTTGGAACTTTTTTCTCCGCGAGATGAATTGAAGTTAAAAATTTATCTCCGCAAGTCGTAATCGTTTTAAAATCGTTCACTGCTTGTATTCCTCTCGCTTCGAGAAATTTCGCCAAATAAAAATTTTTCGTGTGGCTTATGCTTCGTAATAAAACTACATCACATTTGAGTAGCTGCGAATCTTCGTGTAAATCCAGTTCTAGTTCATTGTCTCGAATTTTCATTAGCTCGATTTCTTCATCTTCTTCAGCTGCAGCGAAAAGTGCTTTCTCCTCCGTTCGCGGGTGTGAGTAAAAAATTCCAAGCTTCATAGGGATATTTTAAAAATAAAAGAGCTTTTAGTCAACCGAAACCCACAATGAATTTTTCAAGTGCGAGTGCGAATTCCATCGGATTCGACGAAGAATAATTTAGCTTTCCCGTTTTCACTTCCACATCGATTTCCAGCAATTTCGAATGAGCCGTGAGCAGTTCGGCTTCTGAAAAATTGCGGAGCTGACGGAGTGAATTCTGCACTACGAAGGGATGCAGTTTCAGTTCGCGCGCGATCTCAAAAGGCGGAAGATTGCGGCTCGCGAGTGCACTCAAGCTCAATAAAATCCGAAACTGTCGTGCAACCATGAAAAAAATTTGAATTAGATTTTATCCGCGATTCACGATGTCCCGCAAATCTGCGAGTGCGTTTCCGATTCGCCGTTCGCCAATTGCGTCCGTGAGACGAAAAACGGAAGTGTGTAAATTTGGATGTGTGAGCAGCTCGACATCCGCTTGCGTGATTTTCCGTCCATCAGCGAAAGTTTTGAGTTTTATGATTTCGTTCACTGCCGTTCCGCAGTCGCCGAGTGTGAAAGTCGCGAGTAGTTCCATTGCTGCCGGTTCGAGCTCCAAATTTTCCCGCGTGATTTCACTTGCGAGCCATTTTTTAAATTCCGCCGGTTTCGGTAACGGAAATTCTCTTGTCTTGCCGAATTTTTTAAAAGCCTTGAAAAGTTTTGTGCGTGCATCGGGTTTCTTTGCGGTGAAAATAAGAGTGCAGTGTTCGGGCAGATTTTCGATGAATTTCGCGAGAATATTCGCAGATTTTTTGAAATCAAAATCTCGAACTACAACTAATCTCACCTTTCCCAAAAACGGAGGAGTCTCGCCCGCGGAAATGATTTCACTCTCTCCAGCTTCCTGTGTATCTAAAATCGTGAGATTGAGATCACCCTCACTTTTTTTGAATTTCTCTACAATTCGCCGTATCTCTGCGCGGAGGAGATAGTTGTTTTCGCCGAAAAAAAGGAGGGCAGGCATTGTTTTATTTTTTTGGGAATTTAGACTGAGGGGTGCGGATTCTTCCCGATTTCAAAAGTCTCACAAAAATTTTTGCGAGTTCAGGATCGAATTGTTTCCCGCTGCCGGTTTCGATTTCGCGGATTGCTTCTGCGCGGCTCATTTGGTTACCGTAGCTCCTCCAAGTTACCATCGCATCATAAGAATCGGCAATCGCGAGGATGCGTGCTTCAAGCGGAATTTGTTTCCGCTTTTTACCGTCAGGATAGCCGGCACCGTCCCATCGTTCGTGATGGTGGCGGATTGCAAGAGCGGTTAGTTTCAAAAAGCGTACCGAAGAAACAATTTTTTGACCGATGATCGGATGTTTTTCTAATTCTTTTATCTCGCTCTCAGTGAGGGCGGTGCGTTTGTGGAGAATGCTCTGATCAATTACCACTTTTCCTACGTCGTGCAGCAATCCCGCATATCTCAAATTCGTAAGTTGATTTTCGTCTATCCCGATCTGTCTTCCTAGTTTTACCGCGTAGCTGGCCACTCGCACCGAATGTCCGCGAGTGTAAATGTCTTTTTCTTCGAGACTGGTGACGAGCGCAGAAATTAGTTCGAAATGGACGCGCTGTTCTTTTTCGCGGAGTTTGCGATTGGTTGCGATTTGATTCTCGAGAGAGTGCGAATATTCGCGGGATTTTTTAGTAGCGATAGTAATTTCTTCTTGAAGTTGGCGATTGAAGTTTTCGATTTGATTCATCGCGCGAGCTTTCACGATTCCGTTTTCGATCTGATCGCCGAGAGTGAGAAAAAAATCAAAATCACTTTTTCGAAAAGTTCGGTCCAGCTCGTATTCAGCTACTATCACCCCGATTACATGTTTCCGACCTACGAGCGGAACGAGCAGTGCTTTTTGGGTTCCGAATATTTTTATGAGTTCAGGAGAAATGGAATGTTCGCTGAGATTGAAAACTTTACAACGTTGCATTACTCGCTCAAGCTGTTGGTTGAAACGCGAAAGAGTTTTAGGATTGCGGATTTTTTTAACGAGAGCAGTATTACTCGTTTGAGAATGAGCAGCTAGCTTGAGTTCGCCATCTTCGCCCCCTTTTAAATAAATTCTCACTTTTTTAAACTCAAGCTCTTTTTGCAGACTTTTAGCAATTTTTTTGAGAGTGGTTTTTTCGTTCGCGGAGGTGCGGAGGTGCTCAGAAATTTTATTGATCGCGGTGAGTTGTCGGATGTAATCGATCGCGAAAGTGCCCTGCTCCTCGATTTTTTGTAAATCAAGCCGGCGTTCGGTGAGCGGCATGATTCTTTCTCCTTCCTCGTCTGCGCAAATGAAGCGATTACGACCGGTGTGTTTCGCGTGGTAAAGCGCATCATCGGCGATTCGCACGAAATCGATTTCGGTTTTAATATTCGGATTAGGATAGGTGGTAGCGCCGATACTCACAGTTTGTTTTGTCGTCTTTTTAAACTTTTTTAAAATTGTCGTGAAGATTTTTTTGTGGACTTTATGGGGTTTATTCACCATCAAAAAAACAAATTCATCTCCTGCAAAGCGGGCAGCAAAAGTAATGTTGAGATCTTTTTTCAAGATTTCTCCAATTTTCTTGATTAATTGGTCGCCGGCTTCATGACCTTTGATGTCATTCATGTGTTTGAGAAAGTCAATATCGAGCATGGCGAGAGTGAGCGGTCGATGTTGTCTGGACTTCTTGAATTCCTCGCTCAAATACTTTTCGAAGTAGCGACGATTGGGAAGGTCACTCAAAACATCGTAATTGGCAAAGTGTTCTAGCTCGGTGTTTCTCCTTTGGAGTTCGGCTGTGGCCTCAGCGACTTTCTTTTTCAGGTTGAGGTTTGCTTTTACGATTTTTTCATCAGCGATTACTCGATTGAGTACCAAAGCGATGTGATTTACAAACGGCATAATTTTTGTCTCCGTTTCTTTGAGGTTGATTGCTTTTAAAGAAATTGAGTTATCTACGGAAACTACACCTAGAAGCTGTTTTCCGGAAAGCATGGGAAATCCGACGGTATAAGGTGGTTTATGATCGCCAAAGAATTTTTTTATCAACGGAGTTGTCGTGTTGAGATACGGTTTTTTCTTTTTCAAGTAGCGCATATAATTTTTTGGCAACATCTTGCTTTTCAAAGGAATATGGGCTTTCTGAAATTTTTCATCAGACATATAACTGCATTTGGATCCGTAATAAATTTCATTTTCTTGATCTACGAGCCAAATCCTAACTCGATCGAATCCGAGTCGTAAAAAGATACGAATCGTGAAGTCGAGTACATCTTTCTTGCTCCGCGCGGCACGGAGAACTTCACCGGTAGTTTTGAGGTCATGGAGAATCCCCCCTGTTGTTTTGTCGGAAACAGAATCAAAAAAAGCTTTCACATCGTGATTTTATGGTTTGCTGCTGATTGCGGCAAGAAAAAAATGGAAAGTGGAAGGTTGAAAATATTTCGTTCACCAACACTCAGAGTTGAATTAAAGTCGTCAATGATCAAAAGCCAATTATGTTCAAGGTGTGTCGCAAGCTGACAGAAAGCTTTTGTTTTGATTCTTCGCTAAAATTCCAGCATGTTATTTTTCCGCATCTCAGAAATTATTTCCGAAGTTCTTCCCGAAAAAGTTAATTTCACGGTGGAAACTCCGCCTGAAAAAAAGTTCGGCGATCTTGCATGCAATGCGGCGATGCTACTCGCAAAAAAATTAAAAAAACCGCCGCGAGAGCTGGCAGAAGAAATTTCGGAAAAACTTTCCAAAAATAAATTCATCGAAAAAGTGGAAATTGCCGGACCGGGATTTCTCAATATTTTTCTCGCACCTGTAATTTTTCACGAAACCTTGCTCGCAATTGAAAAAGCGGGAAGCGAGTTTGGAAAAATCGAAATTGCTAGAAAAGAAAAGGTGAATCTCGAATTTATTTCCGCGAATCCGACCGGTCCGCTCACGATTGCGAATGGGCGGGGAGGTTTCGGTGGGGATGTGCTTGCGCGAGTTCTAGAATTTGCGGGATTCGAGGCGGCACGAGAGTTTTATGTGAATGACTCCGGCAAACAGATTGAGCTTTTCGGTAAGTCAATTCTCGCCGCCGCCGGCAAGATTGAAGCCGAAGAAGATTTTTATCGCGGCGATTATATCGAGAAGCTCGCAAAAAAGTATCCTGAAAAAATTTCTAAAAACGCGGAGAAGACGGGGAAGGAGTTTGCGAAAATTATGATCGAAGAAGAAATCAAACCCTCGATTGAAAAGATGGGGGTTAAATTTGACGAATGGTTCAGCGAAGTGAGTTTGCGAGAGGGAGGGGGGATGGAGGAGACACTCGAATTTTTGAAATCCAAAAATTTAACATACAAAAAAGAGGGAGCGGTATGGTTGCGGACTTCCGATTTCGGAGACGACAAAGATCGCGTAATCGTGAAATCGGGCGGCGAGCCGACATACGCGTTGCCGGATTTGATGTACCACAAAAATAAATTTGAACGCGGTTTCACGAAGCTCATCGATATTTTCGGAGCGGATCATCACGGCTATGTTCCGCGGTTGAAAGCCGGAGTGAAGATGCTTGGTTTCGGTGAAGTCGAAGTCATTATTACGCAGCTCGTGAAACTTTTTCGCGAAGGAAAAGAAGTTCGAATGAGCAAGCGCGCGGGCGATTTCGAATTGATGGATGATTTGATTTCCGAAGTCGGCGCGGATGCGGCGCGGTGGTTTTTCGTGATGCGCGATTGGAACACGCATCTCAATTTCGATTTAAATCTGGCGAAAAAGCAATCGAGCGACAACCCCGTTTTTTATGTGCAGTACGCTCACACACGGATGGCTTCGATTTTGAGAAAAGCATCGGAATGGCAGATAGAAGATTCATGGAAAACCGGTGATTTAGATTTATTAACTCATCCTACTGAATTGGATTTGATTAAAAAAATGAGCGAGTTACCGGATTTGATCGAAGAGATTTCAAAAAGTTATGCGATCAATACCCTCACGACTTTCGCACGCGAACTCGCGGAAAAATTCCACAAGTTTTATGAAAGTTGTCCGATTCTAAAAAATTATAAAAAAGGTACCGAGCAGCCACACTATTTAGCTCCTCGACTTCGCCTTGTTGCGACGACGAAGGAAGTTTTGCGGATCGTTTTGGAAGACTTGGTTGGAGTTTCGGCGCCAGTGAAGATGTAATTCAGAATTTCAAATTCAGAGAAACCGGACAGTGGTCGCTGCCTTTGATGTCGGCGAGGATTTCTGCTGCTACGATATTTTTTTTCAATTCTTCACTCGCGAAAAAATAATCAATCCGCCAGCCCACATTCCGCTCACGCGCGTGTGTCCGCTGACTCCACCACGAATATTTTTCCGCCTCGTTCGGATGCTTCAGCCGGAAAGTGTCGAGGTAGCCTCTCACGATAATTTTATCGATCCACTTTCGTTCAATCGGTAAAAATCCTGAAATCAGTTCGTTGGCTTTTGGTCGCGCGAGATCAATTTCGTGGTGTGCGGTATTCACATCTCCGCAAAAAACAATTGGTTTTTTCTTTCGCAGCTTTTCGATCAATTTCAAAAACTGCTCGTAAAATTCCAGCTTGTATTCCAGTCGTGCCGTGCTTGCTTTCCCATTCGGAAAATAAACATTCAAAAAATAAAACCGCTCGAATTCTGCGAGGATGATTCTTCCTTCCGCATTCAAAATCGGATTTTTAAATTCAGTTTCGATTCGCAACGGTTTGATCTTCGAATAAATCGCGACTCCAGAGTAGCCCGGTCGTTCCGCCGAATTCCAAAAACTTTGCCAGCCGTCGGGTTCGAGGAGGTTGCTGCCGAGCTGATTCGGTCGCGCTTTCGTTTCTTGAATTGCGACAATGTC
>JAGLJE010000006.1 GCA_023142645.1 Candidatus Altimarinota bacterium
GCCCGCCCAATTTGGCATCGTGTCGGTTTCGCGCTTCGCTTTGTCGCCGCACTTCGGACATTTCACATTCACCCATTTTTCGATTCCCGCGAGAGGGGATTCGCCTGTCTCTGTTGGCTCGTAATTTTCCACCTCCGGCAGTTCGAGCGGTAATTCAGATTCCGGCAACGGAACTGCTCCGCATTTTTCACAATGCACAATCGGGATTGGCTCGCCCCAATATCTTTGCCGACTAAAAACCCAGTCGCGGAGTTTGAAGTTCACCGCTGATTTCCCTGCTTTTTTCTTTTCGAGAAACGCGATGATTTTAGGAATAGCTTCGGTTGAATGTATGCCCGTGAACCCATCCGAATTTATCAATAAACCTTTTTGAGTTTGTGGTTTATCTTTCTTAATAAGTTTTTCTTCCATCCACTTAGCTTGTTTATCGTCCTTAACATCGCTAAAAGTAGATTTTTGATGAACTATTCTAGAATCAGTTTTTTCGATAGTTTCGATGTGTTCCGTGTTAAAAATTACATATTTAATCTCAACCCCAAACTTTTTCGCGAACTCAAAGTCTCGCTCGTCGTGTGCTGGCACCGCCATTATCGCACCCGTCCCGTAACTCGCGAGAACATAATCCGCTACAAAAATAGGGATTTCCTCATTATTTACAGGATTCACCGCTTTCACTCCCTGCAATTCAACGCCGGTTTTTTCTTTCGCCAATTCCGTTCGTTCGAGATCGGATTTTGCTGCCGCCGTTTTCAAATATTTTTCAACTTCATCCCAATTCTCAATTTGCGGCTTTAGCTTTTGTAGCAATTCGTGCTCGGGAGAAAGGACGGTGTAGGTCGCGCCAAAAAGTGTGTCGGGTCGAGTAGTGAAAACATTTATCTTTTCTTTCGAATCCGTAATCGCGAAATCAACCTCTGCGCCGACACTTTTTCCAATCCAGTTTTGTTGTTGAGTTTTAATTCGCGGGAGATAATCGACGGTTTCCAAATCATCGAGCAATCGCTGCGCGTATTCGGTGATTTTCAGCATCCACTGCTTCTTTACTCGCCGCTCAATCTCGCCTCCGCAGCGTTCGCATTTCCCGTTCACTACCTCCTCATTTGCCAAACCAATTTTACAACTCAAGCACCAGTTAATCGGAATCTCGGCTTGATAGGCCAAATCTTTTTTGAAAAATTGGAGAAAAATCCACTGCGTCCATTTGTAATAATTCGGATCAGTCGTGTCGATCACGCGATTCCAATCGAAAGAAAAACCGATTGATTTCAGCTGCTTCGTAAAATTCGCAATATTTTTATCTGTCGCGACACGCGGCTGGATTTTATTTTTAATCGCATAATTTTCCGTTGGCAGTCCGAATGCGTCGAAGCCGATCGGGAACAAAACATTTTTTCCTTCCATCCGCTTCTTTCGTGCGACGACATCGAGCGCGGTGTAGCTCCGGCAGTGACCGACATGCAGTCCGTCACCGGAGGGGTACGGAAATTCGACGAGCACATAAAATTTTTCGCGCGAATCGTTATCGGTAGCGGCAGACAAATTTCCCTCCTCCCATTTCTGCTGCCATTTTTTCTCGGCTGAAGAGTGATCGAAACTCATTTTTTGAAGTTAAAAACATGTTAAATTTTAGCGGAAAATGGCTGAATTTCGAACTGCCGGTTTCGTTTTAAAGAAACAAAATTTCGGGGAAGCCGATCGGATTTTGCGAATCTTTTCATGCGAATTCGGCTTGCTTTCCGTGCTCGCGAAAGGTGTAAAAAAAATTCATTCCAAAAAGTCCGGTTCACTTGAACTTTTTTGTGAAACAAATTTCCGTCTCCATCGAAAAATGGGTGAGCTTTTCCTCGTCACTGAAACTGCGCCGCTTTCGAGTTTTTCGACCTCCAATCTAAAATTTCTCAAACCCGCTTTCGAGGCGGCGGAACTTCTCCTTGCGCTCGCTCCGCCGGAAAAGCCGCTTCCGAAAATTTACATTTTTTTTCATGATTTCCTTGAAATTCTTCCTGTAATCTCCAAACCCCGACTTCTTAAAATCGCTTTTTTTACAAAAGTTTTGAACATCTTTGGATTTCTTCCCGATTTTGAGGAATTCGAAAAAAGGGATAAAAAGTTATTCAAATTTTTGCTTCGTGAGAATTTTCCGCAAATTTTGAAACTTGCGGAAGAAGAGGAGATTTTTAGAAAAGCGGAAAATTATCTTCACGAAATTCTTGAAAATGTAACCGAAAAAACTTCGCGCGTAGTTTCCGCGACGCACGATTGGAACTAAAATCTTCACATGATTTGGCACCACTCTCTTGATCCCGTCGCGCTTGGTCTCGGTTTTCTTGAAATCCAGTGGTATGGAGTTTTTTACGCGATTTCTTTTATTTTTGTATTTTTTTGGCTGCAAAATTTAGCAAAAAAAAGGCAGGTCGATTTTTCAAAAAGGCAAATTGAAGATCTCATTTTCGCGATTATTCTCGGTGTCATCTTCGGCGGGCGGATTGGTTACTTCCTTTTTTATAATTTCGAAAATCTTCTTTCGCTCGAACTTTTCAAAATTTGGAATGGAGGGATGAGTTTTCACGGCGGGCTGATTGGAGTTCTTGTTGCTATTTTTTGGCTGACAAAAAAGTGGCAAAAAAGTTTTCTTGAAATTTCAGATATGCTCGTCATTCCTGCCGCAATTGGACTTTTTTTCGGCAGAATCGGAAATTTTGTGAACGGAGAACTTTTCGGTCAGGCTACGAGTGGGAAGTGGGGAGTGATTTTTCCGCGAGCAGACGAGCTTCCGCGCTTTCCTTCCCAACTTTTCGAAGCAGTGAAGAATTTACTGATTGCCGGAATTTTATTTTTAGCTTTTCAAAAAAAACCGCAAACTGGAATTCTCTCGTTTTTATTTCTTGCTTTTTACGGTGGCGGTAGGATTCTTGTCGAATTGTTTTGGCGAGAACCGCTCGACGGTTTTATTCTCGGAATGCCGCGCGGCGCGTTTTTTTCGTTGCCGGTTTTCGCTGTCGGAATCGCCGGATTGGTTTTTTTGAATTTCAAAAAATTCTGAAAAACGCCGATGGAAAGTAGAGAGCGAGAGAGGAGAAAAAATAAAGGATTAAGGAATAAAAAAGGCAGGATGAAAGATACAGAATACGGTTCGAGACTGCCAACTATTTCATTTCAATTTGTCAAAATCTGCACCTCTTTGTTTTGCGCGAGGGTTAACGGCAGATATTAGCACTAATGGACATCTAGCTTTAAAATTATTCTCGATTTACTCTTAAATTTTTCCAATGAATTCAACAAGCGATAAGTTAAAAAACTTTTCAGCAAGGTTTTTACAAAAAAGAATTTTTCTAATACTTTCCGCTTTATTAGTAGCGGGAATTTCTTTTGGAATATTCATCACTTCAGACACTTCTTTGCCGGAGGTCGCTCAAGTTTATCAGCTCACTGCAGATGAAATATCCAGCGGTTCGGACATTGTGATTAATTTACCGCGAGAGATAAAAGGCAGTGTTGCAAAAGAGAACATTATTTTTACCCCAAAAATCGAGGGTGAATGGATGGAGGAAATTACCGACAATCAAATAGTTTTTCGCCCCAAAGAAAAATTGGAAGTGGGGATGTATTATTCAGTGAAGTTTGGGGTAGATACCGGGGTAATAACAAAAGATTTTCAGATAGCGGAGGCTCCCGGAGTTGTAGCTATTTTCCCGGCTGAGGAGTCCGAGACTCATGAAAATTCAGAGATTACGATTGTTTTCAATCGTCCGATGGTTCCGATTACCACTTTGGATACTCTCGATACGATTACAATTCCTGTTGAAATCACACCGGAGACTGAAGGTAAGTGGAAATGGATCGGCACTCGCACCCTGCAGTTTCAGTCCACGGAAAGATTGCTGCGATCTTCCAACTATCAGGTAAAAATAAAACCTGATTTTGTTTCGCAAGACGGATTGAGGCTGGAAGGTTCAGAGAATTCGTTTCGCACTCGACCGCTCAGATATCAAGGGACTTCTTCTAGTAAAATTATTTATAATCAGCCTATCCGAATCTCTTTCAATCAACCGGTTGATTTAGCTAAAACGCAAAAAGAAATCGTTCTGAAAAACAGAACCGTTTCCAATAAAAATAAAGGAGAGACAATTGAATTTGTCGCGGAATATGGCAAGAAAAAAATTGACAACAAAGAGACGAAGAATAAATCCGTGATTTTGGTTTTTCAAAAAAAAGATCAGCATGGTCGAAGCAGGCTGTGGGATTTTGGTAATAATTATTCGCTTGAAATCAAAAAGGTTTATCCTGAGGAGGGTGACATTACTTTATCTCGACCCAAAATACCTTCTATAACTGCAGCCGATGTAGTTAAAAATATTCACACCAGCTCGGAACGAAGTTATTTCTCAGATTTGGATTTCTTCGATCCGGAGGGCAAGCTTTGGATTAAATTTTATGAAGATATTGATTTAGACGGAAGCGAGATTATCGCCGACAAGTTGGTAGGGATTAGTTATGGAGAGAAGTGCGTGAAGGAAGATGAAAAGGATGAATGGGTGCGTTATTCTCCAGATATTGAATGCGAAAAAGAGACGGATAAATCGACTATTTATTTGGAGTTTGATTCGGAGGAGATTAGCCACAATGAAGAAATTAAAATTAATTTAAAGACGATTAAAAATTTGTCAGGGCAAAAAATTAATTTTAGGCCATTCGACTACACGCTCAAGTCAGCGCCAAAACTTGAGATTTTGCGCATTTTTCCCGATGGTGAAAAAACGGCTAGCTTGATTGAGATGACGATTTGTACGAATAGTCCGCTAGTTTCGCCGAGCGAGGAGGAAATAGATGATTACATCGAAAGTAATGAAGGCTACAAATTTCGAAGTTGGAACAAGTCATGGAGAGTGCCAAAAAATCATAAAGATTTTTATCCGAAATGTAAGTACAAGGAATTCTCGACGAGGATTAGCTACTATTTGGCGCCTCACACGGATTACCAAATTAATTTAAAAACAGAAGATGTGTTCGGCGCTGAAGCCGCCGGCGCTGCGGAATTTCACACCGGCAAGATCGATGATCGCGAATTAAATTTCTACCACCTTCAGTCCAATTATAGTGTGACCACTCCTGATAAAACGAAGCTGACTTTTGCCGTAAAAAATATGGAATTTGTGATTATGGATATTTGTCAGTTGAATGCCGATGATATGTTGGCCGTATTAAACAATAAACCAAGCTACACTACTTCATCTGAGAATATCACGAATTGTGTTTGGAAAACTCAAAAGCGCATTGATTTGCCGAAGAAGTATTGGGACAAAAATTACTTTCATGTAAGTCTCTCGGATTACGTGCCAAAAGAAAAAGGGCATTACCTGCTTACTTTTTCACACCCTAATTATTTTCAGAGATACGGCAAAACTCCTCAAAAGATTTTTGAACGCAGCTATCTCTCGGTTACCAATCTGGGCATCATAGAAAAAGCGGTGCAAGTGAACGAGTGGCGTTATTCGTCGGATTCAGATAATGATTTACGCGATGACCAAAAAGCAAAGCTGAAGAATCTTTATTGGGTTACTGATCTGGAAACTTTAGACTCTGTTCCTAATGCGAAAATAGAGCTTTTTGAAACCAAAACGATTCATCACGAGAAAAAGTCCAGCGAGCGATTTACCCAAAAAGTGGCGGACGGTATCACGAATGCTTCTGGAATTTTCGAGTCAGAAGTAGTTACAAATCCAGCCGGCGCAGTGGTGCAATACGGAGATGACAGCGCGCTTATTACTTCTCGCGATAATTCTTTGGATTATGCCAGTTCCAGCCAAAACAGCGAAAAAATATTTTTGTACACTGATAGGCCCATTTATCGTCCAGGAGATGAAGTTCAACTAAAAGGTATTCACCGCATCGGGTATGACGGTGATTTCGAAATACTGGCGGGGCGCATAGTAAAAGTCGAAATAAAAAACAGCAATTGGGATGAGGTTCTCGCCAAGGAGGTTGAGTTGAGTGATTTTGGGACTTTTGATATGAGTTTCTTTCTCGACACTGCTGCTCCTTTGGGAGAATATCAAGTGCAGGTGGAAAATAACGGATGGACGAATTTTTCCGTAGAAGAATATGTTCCGGCGGCTTTCAAAGTGGATTCCAGCTTAAATCAAGAGGAATTCATCTCGGGTGATGATTTGGAGTTGGCTTTGGATTCCGAATATTACTTCGGTGTTCCGCTCGAAGGCGGCGAAGTGAAATATTCGATTTCCAGCCAAAATTATTATTTCGATAAATATCAGGATGAATATTTTTCTTTCGGTTCGAGATGGTATCGCTGTTGGTATGACTGTGATTATGGAGATAAATTTATTTTGAGAAACAAAGCGGACATTGATGCAAAAGGTCAATCATTGATTCAGCAGAAACTGGATTTCAAACAGTTATTCAAAAAAGCCGAAGATCGGAAAAGTAAGATTATGGTGGTGAGCGCCACGGTTCAAAACCTAAATGGTCAGTCGGTGAGTACTCGCAAATCTTTCGTGGTGCATGCCGGAGAATTTTATCTCGGCATAAAGCCAAGCCAGAGCTTCAACAAAGCCGGTGAAAAATTTAATCTCAAAGTGAAATCTGTGGATACGGAGGGTGAGGAAATTTCCGTGAATGCGATTGGTTTAACTATCAGTAAGGTGGAATGGGTTCACAGCCGCAGAAAGGAAGTTGATGGTGGTTATTATCATCGTTGGGAAAAACAACTTACTTCCGTATTTAAAATAAAGATTAAAACGGATAAACAGGGTAATTGGAATGATGACATTGCTTTAAAAAATGCCGGCGAGTATGAGATTACGGCGCAAGCTTCAGACAGCAGAGGAAATGAAATCACAAATACTTACAATATTTACATCCATGCAGAGAAGTCCAAAGGCGCTTATGATTCCGGAATCGTGCGTCAACGCAACGATACTTCACTCGAATTGGTTGCTGAAAATGATAGTGTCCAGCCGGGGGACACTGCCAGTATTATTATTAAAAATCCTTTCGAAAAGGCGAAGGCTTTAATCGCGATTGAAAGAGGAAAGATTTTTAATTACGAAATTCTAGACATAAATCAAAGCCTGTTTAAATACGACTTTCCGGTTACCAGCGAGCACATTCCGAATGTTTTCGCTTCAGTAACTTTACTTTCCTCCGATCCGGCAGTGAAACACGGGAAAATTAAT
>JAGLJE010000060.1 GCA_023142645.1 Candidatus Altimarinota bacterium
TTTTTATTTTAACGGTAAAATCTTCGAGAATGGAGGGGTGCCAGAGTGGTCGAATGGAACGGTCTTGAAAACCGTCAGACCGGTAACGGTCTCGTGGGTTCGAATCCCACCCCCTCCGCCAGCGAAAATGAACATTCTAAAATTCCCTAAATTGTTGTAGATGACGGTAAGGGAGATGAAGAGATTTTTGATATCGCCGAAAAACACATTTTTGGTGTCCATGAAGGATTTTGAATTAACGGAAATGTAATGTGGCAAATGAGACCAGGGGACGATAAGTCGAAACAAAAACTTTACGCGGGACATGCTCCCAATAAAGAAAAAGACTCTTTCTCGCTTAAATAGCAAAAGCTCTGCGGGATATTGAAATTCTTAATCCGTTCTCGTGGGGCTATGGGGTTCTCCAAAGGCTCAAACTTTGCGATGATAATTGCATAGGCCTCTTTTTTTCCTCGAAAATACAAATCAAATTCCTTTTTAGAAATCGCGCCAAGCTTTCTATATTTTTGCCATAAATTTTTAGGACTTGCTCTGACGATACATTTAATCTTGAAGTATCCAATGACTTTTTGCTGGGGGCTGCTGGCATAGACTACACAGTATTTCACGTCACTACGATTAAAAGTTTTTTTACGAAACTCAACAAATTTCTCCCGCCTTTTTATCGCTTCTGCATAACGAGGTTTAATTGATAGAAATATCATCTTGGAGAAGGAGTGGTTCAAGTGTAGCATAGTGGTTGGTGACATTGGTAATTGATTGTGGGGCTGAGAGGTCTAAATAACCTAGTTGTTTTAGGGATATCGGCTTAATGGGGAACAGGTAGCGAAATAAAATCACTAGGGACATTCTTCCGTCAAATTTTTCATCAATTTCATTTTTTGGATACACGGATCTTTTGCCTATGAGGCTAATAATATTTTCAGTCTGATTCTCCACGGAGGTCTTTTCTACCATTCCGAGACCGACTATATCTGATCTTCCTCCACTTTCGTAAAAAAGTAATAGATCACCTGGTCGGGCTTGTCTCGTCGCTGATTTACAAACATATGCTTTGCGGATTGCGTTACCACAAGGCATATTTTCTATTGGAAGATTGAGAGATAATTGTGTAGAGTTGGAATCAATATCTGGAAATAAGTTGCGAACAAACCCAGGTTGGATAGGAACTAGGAAAACTCTTGTCAAGGGTGGCTTAACCCAATAAGGATAGTGTTCAATCGATTTTCGCAAAACATTTTTGCGAGTGCATACTCCTCGAGGAGGACTAATTACTTTTTTCAACTTTAACTCTTTTCTCCCGTTTCTAGATTTTTCTGAAATAATTCCAAATCCAAAACTTTCGAGCCATGCGATTATATTTTCTTTGTCTTTAAATACCTCAACCCACAAATCGGATATTTTATTTTTATACGCAAAGCATATTGCTTGGCGCAACAAAAGCTCTCCGATCTTGTTACCCCTAGAGTCATCACCAACCTTAAAGGTGCATAGCTTCATTTTGTTTTCACAATCAATATTATTGGGGTCATATATACAAATTCCTAAAATTCCATCACGATTTTTAATTACCCATGCGTCTCTTCCCTGTCTTGCCTTATCGTTAAACCAGTACTCGAATCCATCATAGTCTTCTCTCAAGGAATCGAAAATGGGGTCCTTTATTTCTATCTCACAGAGGGGTAATTTTTCTATTTGATTGTCTGCTGCAACACCCGTAAATACGAACTTATCTTCAAGAAATTCTAAAAACTCCTGTATGTAGAACACTCTGTCTTGTAGTCCGGCTCTCGTCGCCTTTGTGTGTATACCCTTGTCTCCGGTCACAAGATAATGAACCGCATTTTTGTACACGCAAAAAAGCATATGGTCATCAACATCATGGTTTGGTCTTCTGTCCGTGATGGGAGATGTATGTGGATATATTAAATTACGAAAGTTCTCACTAACGGCTAAATTAAAAACCAAAACAGGATATTTACCAACTTTATCTAGCGTGATTTGACGTTCTTTTGGGTCTCGATGACGACTGATTTCGTCAATACTCTTCCCGCTCGTGGAAAAATTAATATTATTTTCTTCTGCGGTAGAAAACATTTTTTGCAAAGTGCCGGAAGGACTTACCAATCCCTCCGTTTCTATAAGAATGTTTGTGTCTAGTAAGACTCGCATGATTTATAAATTAGCGATACTCGTTGTGTTTAACGCGTAGAACAAGAATTTCCCGCTGAAATTTTTGGCGAGGCGGGCGGGGCTTTTTGGATTTCCGAAAACACTTTCGCCCAAACAAACCCTTTTTTCCTCACAATCTCTCCACCGCCAGCTCCGCCATCTCGACCAGCCGATTTGAATAACCCCACTCATTGTCGTACCACGCGATCACTTTTACCAAGTTGTCGCCGACGACGAGTGTGTTGGCTGCGTCCACGATGGAGCTGCGCGCGTCGCCCTTGAAATCCATTGAGACGAGCGGTCTTTCTTCGAATCCCAGAATATCTTTTAGCTCATTCTCGCTCGCGTTTTTCAAAGCAGCGTTTACTTCTTCCGCTGTTGTGTTTTTTCCCAATTCCGCCACGAAATCGACGACTGAGACAGTTGGAGTTGGTACGCGGAAAGAAATTCCTGTGAGCTTGCCTTTCAGCTCCGGCAGTACCTCACCGACAGCTTTCGCAGCGCCTGTCGAAGTTGGAATGATCGATAGCGCGGCGGCTCTCGCTCTGCGCGGGTCGGAATGCGGTGCGTCGATTAATCTTTGGTCGCTCGTGTATGCGTGAGTTGTCGTCATCAATCCTTTCTCGATTCCAAAATTTTCGTGCAAAACTTTTACCACTGGCGCGAGACAATTCGTCGTGCAGCTCGCATTCGAGACGATGGGCATCGTCTTCGGATCGAAGTCGGCACAATTCACTCCTCGCACGAAAGTTCCGTCAACATCCTTTCCCGGTGCGGAGATGATCACCACTTTCGCTCCAGCCGTGAGATGTTTACTTGCTCCATTTTTGTCGCAAAAGAATCCGGTTGACTCAATCACGACATCCACCCCGAGATCTTTCCATGGTAAGTTTGTTGGGTCTTTTTCTGCAAAAACTTTGATTTCTTTTCCCGCGATTTTCAAAAAACCGTCGTCTGTCTCGACCGTACCGTTGAAGCGACCGTAAACCGAATCGAATTCAAAAAGATGCGCGAGCGTTTCGACGAGGACTAGATCGTTTACCGCCACGATTTCGATTTTTGAATCACGAGCGAGTGTGGCGCGGAGGGTTTGTCTTCCGATGCGACCGAAGCCGTTGATTGCAACTTTCATGAAAGTAAGAATTAAGAAGTAAAAAGTAAAAAATTTTCTAAATCTGTTGCGGAAGTTTATCGCTTTTCAATTTTTTTGAAAAATGTAAAAATTGTTCCGAATTATGGCTGATTGTATTTTCTGTGACATCGCGAACGGTCGGGCTCCCGCCGCCGTGGAATATGAGGATGATCAAGTTGTTGCTTTCAGCGATATTAATCCCGCTGCGCCGGTGCACATTCTCATTGTTCCAAAAAAACACATTCCAACGATTGCGGATGTCGCGGAAGCGGACGAGCCGTTAATTGGTCATCTCATTCGAATTGCCCGGAAATTGGCAAGCGAACGCCGGCTTGAGGGCTACAAATTGGTCTTCAATGTCGGTGAAAAAGGTGGGCAAATCGTTTTTCATCTCCATCTTCATTTACTAGGCGGGTGGGATGGGAAGCCTGACAAGATCGGGGTTTAAGCTTGCAAAAACTTTCGTTTTCTGTTAAAATTCAGTCCGTGAAAATCAAAATAAAAATTGGGATTTTGGCGGCTGCCTTCGTTCTTTTTGCGAGTTCGGTTTTAGCTGAATTACCTTCCGGTAGCAGTCTCGGTCCGAGCGCGAGTTTCAGCGCAAATCCGACTGCAGTGCTGACCGGCAATCTGGTTCAGTTCGATGCTTCTTCCAGCCGTGATGCCAGTGGAAGCTCCAATCTCCAATTCCGATGGGATTTTGAAGCGAAATACGATTGGAGTTCGTGGAGCAGAAGCTCAACAGCTATCCACACTTTCGAACAAGCTGGCAGCTTTGCTGTTCGACTACAGGTGAAAGATCGCGATGGCTTGGTCGACGAAACCGCGCTCACAATTCGTGTTCAAACGAAAACGATTCGCCATGTACCGTTCGCGCAAATTTCCGTTTTTCCGCAGACGGGAGATACCGGTACATCTTTTTATTTCACGGTGAAAGTTTTTTCCAGCATCCATACGCCGACCGATCGACTTGAGGTGCGGTGGGATTGGAATCATGATGGGGAGTGGGATACCGGTTGGAGTCGCGCGCGTGATTTTTTCCACACTTTTTCCAGTGAAGGTTGGCAGGAGGTGTGGTTGGAAGTTCGTGACATTGACGGTTCAAGTTCGCTCGAGAAAGGTTTTTACGTAGTTGGGAAAGAAAACGATTCACTTCGCACGAAAGAAGTCGGTTTGATTCTCGTTGACAGGGCGACTGCGCCGCGTGCGAGTTTCCAAACATGGCCGGCGGAAATATCTCCCGGTACAAACATTCATTTTGATGCGAGTGATTCGATTCGTGCGACTGAATATCGGTGGGATTTTGATGGCGACGGAGTTTTCGACACCGTGTGGTCGGATGACTCGAAAATTCAGCGAATTTATCGAGCGGTGGGAGTTTTCGACGCGATTCTCGAAGTCCGTAATTCTTCCGGCGAGACCGATCGGACAGAGCGAGCAGTGGCAGTGAGCGATTCGAACAATATTTTACCGACGGCGAAATTCACTGTTCGCAATCGCACGAACGCTTCGCTCGGTTCGCGAGCGGCGGTGCTCCGCGATGAGGTTTATTTTTCTGCGAGCGGTAGCCGCGATGAGGATGGATCGATAAGTCGGATTGAAGCGCGCTGGGATTTCGAAGGAGATGGGGTTTTTGACACGACTTTTTCCACCGAAAAGACGGCGATACATCGTTATATCTCGACTGGTTGGCATACTCCCACTTTGCAAATTCGAGATAATCGTGGTGGACTAGCTGCTGCGAATACCACGATTCAAATCGTAGCGAACACCGCGCCGCGCGCAGCATTGAAAATCTCGCCACTCCTTGCCACGCGCGAAACGAGCTTCCGTTTCGATGCTTCCGGCAGCCGTGATGATCAAACCGGCACGAGTAATCTCGATTACCGTTTTGATTTTGATGGTGATGGAATTTTCGACACGGAGTTCAGCAGTTCACGAAGTAAAACATTCCAGCTTTC
The DNA here is from genome assembly GCA_023142645.1 of Candidatus Altimarinota bacterium. Classification (GTDB taxonomy): domain Bacteria; phylum Patescibacteriota; class Gracilibacteria; order JAHISY01; family JAHISY01; genus JAHISY01. The sequence goes on from JAGLJE010000060.1 coordinate 5,266, forward strand.
GAAAATCGGAAAATTCATCGCTACTGTCGAAGTTCGTGACCATGCGAATGCGGCTTCGCAAGCCACCGCCGAGTTTGAGGTGGCAGGCCCCCTTCCGCCGATTGCCGCTTTCACCGTCGATCCGCGGGTGGGGATTTTCTCCACGAATTTTCAATTCGACGCTTCACTTGCCCACGATCCTTCTGGTGTGGGAGGCCGGTTGAAATATCGCTGGGATTTCGATTATCGCGGAAAGGATGATGTTAGTTATAGTACCGGTTGGATATCGAGTCCGAATTATCGCCACCGTTTTTCTGAAATTGGAGAATATAAAATTCGGCTTTCTATCAAAAATTCTGCGGGGCAGCAGTCCGAATTTTTCACGAAAATAAAGATTCACGAAGAGAGCGAGTCGCTAGCATTCCTCCGCAGAAAAGGAATCATTTCCGACGAGAGCGATCCCGATCGGTTGGTTACGCGTGTGGAGCTTGCGAAGATGATCGTGAAAGCCGCGAAGATTTCAGTTCGTCGACCATCAGAACAACAATTTACCGATGTGCAGCCGAATGATTGGTATGCGCCTTACATCGCGGCAGTGAGTGAACGCGGTTGGATTTCTCCGAAAGTTAGTTTCGCGTGGCAGCCGGGAGGTTCAGTCAATCGTGCGGAGGCGGCAAAGATTGTAGTTTCCGCACTTTACCCGCGGGTGGCAGAAGCCCAAGAGGGAGGCTTGAAAGATGTTCCGCCAGGGGTGTGGTATTCCCGATTTGCGAGTGTGGCGATTGAGGAAGACTTACTCTCAATTAAAAATTATGAATTCAAGCCTGCTCAGGCAATTACGCGCGCGGAGGCGGCGCGGATGATTGCGAAACTGCTTGAAAAATATCCGCGGCGATTCTCGAATCTTTTTCAATCGAACGGCTCGAAGTTTCATGCAGCTGCTTCTAGTTCACGGACATTCGATGCGGGGGAGTTTTTGACTTCACTTTTGAAGCGAATTCAATATTAGAGCTTGTTTTAAGAGAGAGATTATGTTAGAATGAAATGATTTAGAGATTGAGACAGGGAATAATAATTTTGATTCACAATACAAAAACCAAAAACCAATTAATTAAATAACTAAACAACCAACCTTCCAACATGCAATTCAAGGTTCCTCAGAACGTGCAAATCGAAGACAAAATTCTTCCTTTTATGACGCTCCGCCAGTTCGTAATTGTTGGAGCGGGAGGTGGATTTACTTATCTTATTTACTTAACGCTCGAGCATCAAAGTTCGCAAATTTGGATGCCTCCGGTGTTTGTGCTCGGACTTCTCACCGTAGCGGTAGCTTTCCTCAGAATTCGCGGAATCTCCTTTATAAAATTTATCTTGCTTTTTCTCGAACGTTATCTCAACGAAACGAAACGCGTATGGGCAAAGTCAGCAGGAGATATTTCCCCTCAGCTTTCCTCTTTCGACAAAAAGAAAAGCAGCGAAACAAAAATCACGAAGGAGGCAAAATTAAAAGCGTCAACTGATGAAGTCGAGAAACTTTCCAAGATGCTGGACGAGGGGGTTAAGTCATAAGTATTAAGATCATAAGTCATAAATATCAATTACTAATTAGCTTATTAATTTAATAATTCGATAACTTAATAACCCAATAACTCAACATGGATTCCATCCATCAAAGCGCGCACAAAGATCCGCAAAGTAGCACGCAGCTTTATCTTCGGATTGGTGAGATTCACGATGACACCGTGGTGCTCAAGAACGGAGGGATGCGTGCGGTGCTCGAAGTGGATAGCGTGAATGTGAGTCTTAAATCAAAGGAGGAGCAAAATGCACTTACATTCTCATATCAAGGTTTTCTCAATTCACTCGACTTTCCAATTCAAATCGTGGTGCGCTCGAAAAAGCTCGATATTTCCAGTTATCTCGGAAATTTGAAACAGGCAGGTAAGAGACAGACTAATGAGCTGCTCAAAAACCAAATCGCGGAATATTCCGAATACATCCGCCGACTTGTGGAGTTCGCCGACATTATGGAAAAAAGTTTTTATGTAGTGGTGCCTTACGATCCTCCGCGCTCGAAATCGTTGAATTCATTACAAAGTTTTTGGAATTTTGTTCATCCTGGAGATAGTAATTCCGCTTTCAATCAGCGGAAAAAAGAATTCGCGAAACTCAATAAAAAGCTCGAACAAAATTTGGAGCAAGTTGTAGGAGGATTGGAAAATTGCGGTTTGAAATCAAAAAGACTTGGGACTCCCGAGCTTATTCAACTTTTCTACGGAATCTACAATCCGCTCACTGCTCGCAATGAAAAAGTGGAGCATCCCGAAGAGATTGATTTAATCGATTCGAAAGCAATTTAACTTTTCATTTATCCCAACATGCTCTCAAAAAAAATGACATCTCGTGCCCGACATGTTCGCCTTCTAGCTTTTGCTACTCTCGCGATTTCCTTTTTCATCATCGTGGCATTCAAATTTGGGTCATTGATATTCGAGATTTCAGGATTTCAGTTGATGTTGCTATTGCTCGGAATGTTCACTCTCGCAGTTTCTTTGATGGTTTGGCAAATTGTCTTGCCACTTATGAAGTGCGCCGGCAAAAATATGGAGAAAGTTTTTGGTTGATTCGTCTTATTATTCCGTAGAAGCTGAATTCAGAATCTCGCGGACTTTTTTCATCGGGAAACCGATCACTGTTTCGATCTCTCCTTCCACACTTTCCACGAGTTTCTCCCCATCCTCTTGAATCGCGTATCCTCCGGCAAATTCAACGACTGGATTTTTCGCCACATATTCTCCAATCTCTTTATTCGAAAGCTCGCGAAATTTTACGCGCGCAATTTCACTTCCTACGATTTCCTGCTTGTCCGTTTTTACGCAAAAACTTGAAACAACTGCGT
>JAGLJE010000061.1 GCA_023142645.1 Candidatus Altimarinota bacterium
GCTGATTTCATTTATCTCATGGTGGAAAATTTTTCGGATGAAAATAGCGAAGTGTTTTTTGGCGAGCAATCCGCAGAAATAAATGCTTTTGTCAAAAATAATGAGGGTGGTGGCGCAATTGTGGTGGAAGTACCACAGCTCACGGAAATTGGAAATTATTTGATTCGGATTATGACTACGGATGGAATGATCGAAAGTCCAGATAATTTTGAAATTACAGAAATAAAAATCGAAGCAGAATCAAAAAGCGAGCACTCTACTGCAACTCCTGAAATTGAAGTAACAATTCCGATAGAAGAAAATTTATATTTTGAAGGTTTTGAAGAAGAAAATTTTGGAAAACTCGAAAACTTGGCAGATTCGGTACCAGCGGAAAATTTTTACACTCCCGCGACAGCGGAAATTGTGATCGGCTCCCCGCAAAATTTACAAGCAACTTCCACCGCGAATGGAATCGAACTCTCATGGGAGAAGCCGACTAACGGGGAGATAGCTTTTTATAATATATATTATGGAACGAAAAGCGGCAGTTATATTCATCGCGTAACTTCGGAAGACATATATGAAATTTTTTCGAAGAATCTCACAAACGGGCAGTACTACTTTTTCGTGGCGAGTGCGATAGATACAAACGGTAACGAGAGCGGTAGCAGCAACGAGACTTCGGCGATTTATTCTCCGTCATTGAGCATGAAAACTGCCACTTCAATTTTCCACGCAGCATCTCCCAAACCAGCGCAACTTTCAGAGGAAGGACCGGCAGCTACACTTTTGATTTCAGTCTTTATAACTCTCGCACTACTCGCGACAACTTTTCGAAGAAAGATTTGGAGCAGATTTTAAAATCAAGATGAAAAAAACATTCAACCCTAGGGGTTGATTATTTTTTGCAATCGCTAGCGAAAATCCGCCAACTTTATTTTGCTCGTTTCGGACTTGTCGAGAAGCTACCCCTTATTCTGTATTCTTGGTAAAATTCTGTTCTCTTTTTTAACTTTTTTATGATGCAAGTTTCCGTAAAAACTCTTCCGAAATCCGAAATCGAATTCACGATTGAGGTAAACGAAAAGCAGCTCGAAACTGCACGCGCGGAAGCAATGTGGCGTTTTCAGAAAGAAGTGAAAATCGATGGATTCCGCGAGGGAAACATACCGGAAGAAAAAATTATCGAGCGAGTTGGTGAAAAAAACATCGTACTCGAAACGAACGATATCGCAATCAAGCTCACATACGCGGAGGCAGTGAAGCAGGAAAAATTGAAAGTGATTTCGCATCCGAAAGTCGAACTGCAATCCACGGAACCACTGAAATTCACGGCGAAAGTAGCGGTGCTACCGGAAGTAGAGTTGGGCGATTGGCGAAAAATTAAATTGAAAAAAGAGGAGTTACCCGTAGAGAAAAAAGAAATAGAAGCGGTCGTGAAAGATATTTCACGAGGAAACGCGGAAGCGAAAGAGGTGAAAAATCGCGCAGCGCAAAAAGGCGATCGCGTAGAAATCGATTTCGAAGGATTCACACCTGATGGAGTTCCGCTTGACGGAACACAATCAAAAAACCACACGCTCATTTTGGGCGAGGGAAATTTTGTTCCTGGATTCGAGGAGGGCGTGAC
>JAGLJE010000062.1 GCA_023142645.1 Candidatus Altimarinota bacterium
ATTATCACGCGAAACATCTCGCAGATGCTGATGTGAAATTCAAGATCAAGCTTCGCAAAATCGAGGAGTTACACGAACCGAAATTGGATGCGGAACTCGCAAAAAAAGTGAGTGGTGGCAAAAAAGAAAAATGGGAGGATGTGGAAGCAGACATCAAGCAACATCTGAAAACGAAGAAGGAAATGCAGTCGCAGAAAAAGCTGGAGAACGATTTGATCACAGAGCTGCTGAAAATCGGGAAGGTGGAAGTACCTGAAATTTTGATCAATGAAGAAACGGAATGGATGCTGAAAGATTTGCAGAAACGACTCGCGGACGGAGGAATGGATTGGCAGAGATATCTCGAGCAGTTGAAAAAAACAGAGGAGGAAATGCGAAAAGAAATGCGAAACGAAGCCGAGAAGCGCGTGAAGGTACGACTGATTTTGGATAAACTTGTGGCGACAGAAAAACCGGAAGTGGCGGAAAAAGATGTGGACGCAGAAATTGAGAAACAGGCATCCCGCTATCCCGAGAGCCAGAAACGAGAGGTGCGAGAGTCTTTCACGGTAGGCGCACCGAATCGAATCCGTTTGCAGCAACAATTGAAAGTGGTTAAACTTCTTTCCGAGCTTATTAAAACCCTTTCAAAATGAAGATTCGTTACCTAGTCGGAGCGGTTGCAATCACGGTGGTTTTATTAATTATCGCTTTCCAAAATATTCAAACAAACGCTTCTTTTGTGATGTTCTTCAGCTTCAAGAGCATGCCAATGACTTTCCCGGTACTCGTCCTCACAGTGTTCGGAATGGTCGCCGGCTCGCTTTACACGCTCGCAATTCAATCAATGCTAAATAAAAAACAGGAAGAAATCCGCGAGGAAGAGGAGAGCGAATTTTAAATTCCTTCGGAAAAAATTCCAAACTTCAAGTATCAAATTCCAAATAATTACAAAATCCCAAATCCAAAATATTTGGACTTTGAAAATTGGAATTTATTTGGAAATTGGATTTTGGTTATTGGAAATTAAAACCTCCTTCAAACAAACCTTCAAAGAAAACTCAAATACCAATTCCAAATCTCACCCCCGAATACAAGTGCCGCTACCCCCCCTATTGTGAGAAACGGAGCAAACGGTAGAGATGATTTTAGCTTTTTCTTTTTTTGGATAATCTGAATAATTCCTACCACCGAGCCTAAAAACGAAGCAATGAAAACTGCGATCACGAATCCCTGCCATCCGAGCAGAGCACCGAGCAACAATCCCATTCGAATATCCCCTCCTCCCATCCACCGACCATTCGAGATGAGAACAATCGCGGCAAAAAATCCTCCTCCAGCTAGCAGTCCTGTCAGACTCACGATGAAATTCGGAGTGAAAGCGAGGAAACTCCCAGCGAGCGCGAGAGAAGAAGCGGGCAGCGAAACCTCATCGGGAATTTCGCCGAACTGAAAATCAAAGTTCGCGAGAAAAATCAAAACCGCGGTAAAAAATAAATTCCATGTAAGCAGCGGGAGATTTTCGAAACCGGTGAAAGCTGCCACCCCACCGAATGCGAGCGCGGTGAAAAATTCCACCCAAAAATAGTGAGCTGAAATTTTTTTGCTACAAAATCGGCACTTCCCACGCAGCAATAGAAAGCTCGCGAGCGGAATAAGATCGCGAATACGAAGAATTTTTTTACAAAAGGGACAAAAACTACGACCAAAAAAAAGACTTTTTATTTCGCGGATTCTCAATCGGTAAACCGCTGCGTTGAGAAAACTGCCGACTGCCAGCCCAAACATTCCGAAGCTGAAAGCAAAAATAAGCTCCATAAATTTTGAACCAAAAACTACGAACCCCGAATTACTTTTGCCCACTTTCGTTTACCAACTTGCAGAATCAATTCGTCCTTTCCTACTTCAAAATTTTCTTCGAAACTCTCAACTTTTTTTCCGTTCATGCGAACTCCACCCTGTTCAATCAATCGACGCGCATCCGATTTCGAGTCAACAAGTTTCGCCGCCGCGAGCAACTCGACAATCCCCCATCCGCCTTCCTCAATTTGAATCTCGGGAATCTCGTCCGGTTCCCCACCGCCCGATTTGCCAGAAAACATCCGTTCGAATTCCTCTACCGCTTTATCCGCTTCTTTCGAACCGTGATAAATTCGGACAAGTTCTTTCGCGAGTTCTGCTTTCAAATTTTTGGGGTTCTCTTTCTTCTTTAATCGTTTTTCAAATTCGGCGGAATCCAAATCAGTCGTTAGTTCAACCCAACGCGGAATCAGTTCATCAGGAATTCGCATCGTTTTACCGAAAATCTCGCGCGAAGATTCAGTAATGCCAACATAATTTTCGAGACTTTTTGACATTTTTTCCTTCCCATCCGTCCCTTCAAGAATCGGGAGAGTAATCACCGCCTGCGGCTTTTTGGAATTCATTTCCATTACTTCCCGCCCCATCAGCATGTTGAAATGCTGATCTGTCCCCCCAAGCTCGAGATCACAACTGCCAAAAATATCGGCAATGACACTTGAGTCAATCCCCTGAATGACAGGATAAAGCAACTCATGCATAAAAATCGGTTCACCTTTTTTAATTCTTGCTTGAAACATATCCCGCTCAACTAACCGCGCGTGAGAAGTTTTACCAAGAACAGCAAGAATATTCCAAAAAGTATAAGTTTTAATGATTTTTGTATACTGACGCTGCATTCTACTTTTTTCCCAAACGGCTGTTTTTGCAATCATAGAATTTGGTGGAAAGTGAATATTGATTTTGTCTTCACTACCAGTTTTTTTATTTTTTTTGTTAATTGTTAAATCAGCTCCTTCGGGAGCAGCCACATCAGTGACACTCATCAACCAATCGGAATTCCGAATCCACACAAAATGCTTTGGATCGGTCAGCAAAATTTTTCCTGCTTGTTCGAGATAAGTTTTTACATTGGCTTCCACTTCCGCCTGATCAAGCTCGGGTCGAATTTTGGATTTGCCGGTCGGATCTCCAATCCGCGCAGTGAAATCTCCGATAAGAAAAACAACTTTACAGCCGAGATCTTGAAACTCCCGAAGCTTGCGGAGGCAAACCGCGTGTCCGAGATGAATGTCGGGTCGCGTCGGATCGACACCGTATTTGATGACGATTTTAGTGGGATCGCTTTCTAATTTTTGACGCAATTCTTTTTCACCAATAATTTCGGTAACTCCATGCGAAAAGATTTCTTTGAGATTCATTGAAATGATTTTAGCAAAAAATTTTCAGTCTCCGACCAAAATTTTCGTAACTCTCTCATCCCACTTCTCCATCGGAACCTTCTCTAAAACCTGAAAATCAAAAACCAACCCTACCGACACGCCGAGGAATTTTTTAAGAACGCAATCGAAAAAACCACCGCCTCTCCCCAACCTCTTCCCATTTTTCGTGAATGCCAATCCCGGAACCACCAACAAGTCTAATTCTTCGATTTCAATCTTCGGCGAATCCTCCCTCGGCGCGCGAATACCGAACTTCCCGATTTCAAGCTCGGTTAAATTTTTAATTTCGTGAAATTCTAATGCTGTCTGCTGTCTATTTGAATGCTTTTTAATCCTTGGCAAAAAAACCCGTTTCTCTATCGCTAAACTTTTTACGATTAATTCGTCGGTTGAAATTTCGAATTCCTCACTCGCAAAAAAACCAATCGTTCGCGCCGTTGCAAATTCGGACAGTGTGAGAAATTTTTTTTGAATTTCCTGATTTTGCCGAATCCGCTTCTCTCCTGTGAAACTTTTTAATTCTGAAAGCAGTTTCTCCCGTAGTCGAGATTTTTCTTTTTGAATCATTCAGAAATCGAATCACCAATGAGACACCACGTAAAATGCATTTTCACGAGTTTCGTATGCTCCTCCTCGTTTGAAAAATATTTTGCCTTCGCTACGAGCCAGTCGTCTACCGAATAGCCCATCTCCCCGACGGAATTTTGGATCAGTCCGTCAAACTCATTTTCAATCGCCTCCGAATCATCGAGAACCCCGCGAGAATTCAAATCAGCGACTACCTCACAAACCGCCTGCCCAAGAGCCTGCTTATACTCGACTTCAGAAATCGTGATTTCAGAAACTTTCCCGCAACCCACCATCATTAAAATCCCCGAACAAATAATAAAATTTTTCAAAACTTTAAACATTGAAATTTGTTTAAAAATTACAAAATTAAAAACTTACTGTAAATTGCCCGCCATCCGCTGCTTATTAATTTCAACCATCTCCGGATCTTTCGTAATTCGTGACTCCTCCGGAAAAACTTGATTCTGATATTTTTGCGTTTTCTTTTTCGAATAATCTACTTCCGCCGGTGAAGTCAAAGTCTCGAACGCAAGCTGACAAACTCGCATCCCGGGATAAAGCGCGACTGGCATGCGGTTAATGTTCGTAATTTCGAGTGTGATCGTACCGCTAAATCCCGGATCGACGAAACCTGCCGTCGAGTGAACGATAATTCCGAGACGTCCGAGCGAACTTCTTCCCTCGACCCTCGCCACCAAATCATCCGGCAACGTAATTTTTTCAAGCGTCACACCGAGCATGAAATCGTTCGGCTGAATGATGAACGGCGTGTTCGGTTTTTTAACTTCAATCAGTCGCGAGCAATTTTCGAAAGTGGCGGGATCGGCAGGATCAAGCAACGGAAATTTCGTGTGCTCATAAAGTTTGAAATACGAGCCACAGCGGAGATCGAGCGAGCTCGGTCCGATGTTATCGAAAAATTTATTATCAGGAGAATCGATTTTTACTTTTCCCGATTGAATCGCCTCACGGATATCACGGTCGGAAAGAATCATGATTAGAAAGTGGAAAATGGAGAGTTGAATTTTAGCGGAAAATTAATTGAGTGGCGGAGTTTCGCGCAAAAAATTATTTCGTGTGATGAGAATTCCGCCGAGCAAAATCGGAAACAATCCCGCCAACTGCCAGACAGTCGGAATCTCGCGAAGAAAAAAGAAAGCGTAAACGAGCGCGAAAACCGGAACGATTGCGTTCAGCGAAATAGCTTTCGCGACGGGAATGCGGTGAATCCCTTCGATAAATAAAATTTTGGAAAAACCAAAAAGAAGCAATCCGTTGATCGCGAGAAAAGGAAGCGCGTCAGAAAAATCCCGCGGCAAATTCGCTTCGAAAAAACTAGCAAGTAAAAATAAAAAAGCTGCACCAAAAAGGCTGCGGATGAAAAGTAAAGTCGCTGCCGAAACTTTTTTACGAGCAAGCTGCTGAAAATAATTGCCGGCGGGCGGAAAAGCGGTCGCTAACAAAATCAAAAAATCTCCTCGATTGAGTTCGAATTTGCCCGGAAATAAAATAAGCAAAACACCTC
>JAGLJE010000063.1 GCA_023142645.1 Candidatus Altimarinota bacterium
TCCGCGCCGGTTTTGTCCATTTTATTAATGAAACAAATCCGCGGCACCGAATATTTATCGCTTTGCCGCCACACCGTTTCCGACTGTGGCTCCACACCTTGCGATCCGTCGAAAACCGCCACGCCGCCATCAAGTACCCGCAAGCTTCTCTCGACTTCTACCGTGAAATCGACATGACCAGGCGTGTCGATGATGTTGATTTGGCAATCTTTCCAAATACAATAAGTCGCTGCGGAAGTAATCGTGATGCCGCGCTCTTTTTCCTGTTCCATCCAATCCATTTGACTCTCGCCATCGTGAGTCTCACCGATTTTGTGGGTGCGACCGGCATAGTAAAGGATGCGTTCGGTTGTTGTGGTTTTTCCCGCATCGATGTGCGCGATGATGCCGATGTTGCGAGTGTGGGCAAGGTCGAAGTCAGCCATTTTGAAAAGTTAGTAAAGTTAATGAGGAGTGCTAATTTGTTATGTGTTCCATGATTTATGTTCCATGAAAACAGCCGGAAGATTTTAGGAGAAAAGTTTTATTTCGGCAACTATTCCCGATGCTTTGGAAACATCACCACTCCCACCGTTTTCCATAAAATTTTCAAGTCTAGCCAAATACTCCAATTCTCGATGTACCAAGTATCTAACGCTACTTCTTCTTCGAAATCGAGATCGCTTCTCCCTGAAATTTGCGCGAGACCGGTGATGCCCGGTTTGATTTCCAAAACTCGGCGATGATGCGAACGATATTTTGCTACTTCTTCCGGCAGATGCGGTCGCGGTCCGACGAGACTCATTTTTCCCACAAAAACATTCAAAAGCTGCGGTAGCTCGTCGATCGAGTATTTCCGAATAAATTTTCCTATTTTTGTGATTCGCGGGTCATTTTCAATTTTTACGAGCGGTGTGTCCCGCCGTGCATTTTTTTCCTGTAATTCTCGTGAGTAGCGGAGAGAATCCGATTTTTCCCGCATTGACCTGAATTTCACGAAACAAAATTGTCGACCGTGTTTTCCCACTCGTAAGACTTTTTCACCGTCATCTTTTCGTGTGAAAAAAACAGGACCGCGCGAATCAAATTTAATCGCGAGCGCGGTTACGAACCAAATTGGAAAAGTCAGAATGAGCGTGAATATTCCGACAGTCAAATCGAAAATTCGCTTTACTACGCGACCCCAGCCGGTGAGAGGGGTGGGGCGGAGCGAGATTAGCGGGATGCCGCTGATTGTTTCTACCTCTACATTTTTTTGTGGTACCTCGAGCAGGTCGGGAACGAAACGGAATCCAAGGTGATTCACCCGACAAAAAGCGAGTAGCTCGCGCATTTTTTCGTTCGAAAGTTTCCGGCTGGCAAGAACGATTTCCCCGATTCTTCTTCGTTTCACGATTTTTTCGAAATCTACTAATTCACCGATTGGATTTTTTGGAAATGCGTGTGGGAGTCTTCCTACTTCCAAAAATCCGGCGAAGCGATAGTGCGGTTTCCGCTCGAAAAATTTTCCGAGCAGAAGGGAATTTGGATTCGTTCCGATTATCAAAACTTTCGCCACTCCGATTCCGAATTTCCAAAAAATTCGCTGTAAAATTTGAATCAAAATCCTACCCGCGAAAATTAAAAAAATCGTTAAAACTCCGGTGTATACAATCGCCAATCTTGAGAAGAAGAATTCCCGGCGAAAGAAAAAATAAGCGGTTAAAATTAAAAGCCACGCACTGACAAGAAAAATTATTTTTCGAAAATCTTTCACGAATCCGCTGGATCTCATTCGGTACAGTCCATTCCACGCAAAAATTAAAATTAAAATTCCGGCAGCAATTCCCGTGAACTCCACAAATCCTTCGAAGCTGAGATTCGTATCTGCGGGAGTTTGAAATTGTGAAAGAAAAGTCGGATGCAGCCGAATAATTCTCGCGAGAAAAAATGCGCCGACTGTTGCCACGAAATCAATCGGGACTTTTAACGCGTTGAAAAAAATTTCAATTCGCTTCATAAAACAGTTAACAGCAAGCAGTTTACAGCAAGCAGAATAGAAATCGGAGAATTCTACAAACTACAAACTGTGGACTATTAACTATTAATTATTAATTAATCTCATCCTTCGAATAAATCACTTCCAGCTCTTTATCTGCCAAATCAATCAGCTCTTCGTTTTTGAAAAATCGTTTCACTTCAATCTCCGCAGATTCCGGTGAGTCGGAGATGTGAACGAGATTGTTTTGAACACTCATGGCGAGATCGCCGCGAATCGTGCCGGGTTCGGCGTCACGTGCGTTCGTAGCGCCAGCCATTTTACGCGCAACATTCGCTGCATCGACACCTCGCAAAGCGACGGCTATTACTGGTGTGGACTGCATCGCTTTTACGACTCCCTGGAAAAAAGGTTTGTCGGCAATGTGAGCGTAGTGCTCTTTTAGTAATTCGGTCGTGAGGTGAGCTTTTTTGATTCCTGCGATTTTGAGTCCTTTTTTTTCAAAGCGTTGCAGAATTTCACCGATAAGACCGCGGAGGATGCAGTCGGGCTTGAAGATGACGAGAGTTGTTTGCATTTTCGGAAGGTTAAAAATGATGTGGAAAGTGTAAACGAAGAGAGGCTTTCATGAAAGTCTATTTGATTTAAAAGCGAATTCATGTTAAAATAATACAGTCAAAGAAATAAATGGAAAATAAAACTTCTCTCAAAAAAGCGACGCATGACACTCTTAAAAAACCGCAAGATTCGATTGGGGCGCTCATTTTGCAGATTGAAG
>JAGLJE010000064.1 GCA_023142645.1 Candidatus Altimarinota bacterium
ATTCTTGGTTTAGGCTCTATCTTGATAGTGGAGAGATGGAGAGAACAGATTTATAAAAAAAATAATGGAACTAAGATTAGAAAACAGCGAAGGTAATTTGAACTATGAATATTAAGCCAAAAAGAAATTTTCGAATAATAGTCAGTATTGCAGCAATTATTGCACTAGCCGTATCTGTATTTTTTTACATGATTTTTTCTTCAGCTACTGAGTGGCGTTGTCTGCAAGAAGGTGAAATATTTGAATATAAAGTAGAGGAGAAGGGAATAAGAAATGGAGCGTTAAATATTTTTATTAAAGACAATAAAAGCCAAGAAATAAAATCAAAAATCACAATAGACGATATTAGTACCAGCGCTTATCCGGTAGAGCTGCGGAAATGCGGAATTTATGTCATTAGAGAATTTGATTACGATCCAAATAAAATTAAACAAGACATAGGCTATCGGGAAGAATTTTGGAAATATGATTACACTGGCAAAGGAAAGCCAATCTTGTTGTTGTCTGAAAAACCTAATGAATTTATCGGTTACTATTCATCTTTTTTTCGCACAAGCGACGATGAAAAATATGTGGCTCTCATTAAAGGTTGGTACGGTGAACCGGAAGAGCATGCTGTAGTCATCAAGGATCTGGACACAATGGAGGATATTCACACCATTACGTTTAGCGAGTTGATGGAGAAATACGGTATTGAACAGGGGACGCTCACATTGTCTTCTTGGTATGAACAGTGGTGTAAATTCACTATTATTAACGGAGGAGACACATTTTTTCATTTAGATGTAACTAATGGCGATATGAAAGTTTATTATTAAAATTCTTGGTTTAGGCTCTATCTTGACAGTGGAGAAATGGAAAGAACTTCATAGTCGTACTTTTTCATGAGTGCGGTAAGGGCGGGTGGGGTAAAATGGAAGTGTGAATGATCTCCTTACAGTTCCGCAAGCAAGTGAATTTGCCACGCAGTTTTTGAAGAAACTTGTGACTACTTCCAATATTTCATACTTGATTCAGTATGGGAGAGTAAAAAAATTCGGACACAATGGCAGTACGCAAATTCGCAAATATGACTTGGTCAATTACTACAAATCCAACCTTCCAGTCAGAGAATCTGCTTGGAAAAAACGCTTGGGTGATGATCTCAATTGGGTGCTTTCTTTTGACCAATACAGAGAATATGAAACTACGAAACATGTTCACCGGCTGCACCCCTACAAGGGGAAGTTCATTCCTCAATTAGTTGAATATTTTTTGGACGGTCATATTGATGCTTTCAAAAAATCAGTCTTTTTTCAAAAAGGAGATATTGTTCTGGATCCATTTTGTGGGAGCGGTACGGCTTTGGTTCAAGCCAATGAACTTGGGATGCATGCGGTTGGTGTAGATGTTTCGGCATTCAACGGGTTGATTTCCAACCTAAAAGTCAGCCGACATGACTTGAGCAAGATTCAAGCAACATTGAAAGAACTTACTCAGAAATTAGAGCAATTCCTCAAAGACTCTCGCGCTTTGGATTTCGAAGCGGAGCTTTTGGCGAAGCTCAAAGATTTTAATTTGAAGCACTTCCCATCTCCAAGCTTCAAATACAAAATTCGCAATGGTGGAATAAATGAATACCAATATGGGCGCGAGAAGGAAAAAGATTTTCTAAAAATCTACAACGCACTGGTCAAAAAGTATGGCATCCGGCTTCGCCAAAAAGAAGGCAAATCGTTTTTGGACAAATGGTATTTGCAAATGGTGCGCGGTGAAATCGATTTTATGTTTGAGCAAATTAAGAAAATTAAAAATGTTGATGTAAAAAAAGTCATCACTATTATTCTTAGTCGGACGATTCGCTCATGTCGGGCGACTACGCACTCGGATTTGGCTACTTTAAAAGAGCCGCAAACAACAACTTACTACTGCCGCAAACACGGCAAAATCTGCAAGCCCCTGTTTTCAATTTTGAGTTGGTGGAAGCGTTATGCAGCTGACACCATTCAGCGCCTCAAACAATTTGAAAATTTGCGAACCAACACCGAGCAGATTTGTCTTACGGGAGATTCACGCACGGTGGATATTTTCAGCGAGCTGGCAAAGCGCAAACCCAATTTGGCGCGGTTGGCGAAGAAACAAAAAATCAAAGGCATTTTCTCTTCCCCGCCTTATGTTGGTCTGATTAATTACCACGAGCAGCATGCTTACGCTTACGACCTGTTTGGTTTCGGGCGGAATGACGAAAGCGAAATAGGTCCGCTTTTTCGTGGGCAAGGGTTGGCGGCGCGGGAGAGTTATGTGGAGGGTGTGGCGGCGGTATTGAATAATTGTAAAAAATATTTAGCAAAAGATTATTCAGTTTTCCTCGTAGCGAATGATAAGTGGAATCTCTATTCGCGAATTGCGGAGAAAGCGGGAATGCGGATCATGGAGTGTTTCAAGCGTCCTGTTTTGAATCGGACAGAGAGAGATAAAGGGGCTTATTGTGAGGAGATTTTTTTAATGAAAGAATGACGGCTGGTAGGGTAAAATGAAAAAGACGAATAATGCACTCAAAAAACTTTTTTAATCCGACGGAGCTACTCGCGGTTTTTTCGCGAAATGTTTATTCTTTTATTAAGTATGATTAGATGAAAGTAGCTACTAAAAAAATGGCGCTTGGGCAATTTTTTACCAAAAATAACTTTTGGCTACAAAAGCACATTCTTAAATTTATTGAGTCAGCCAAAGCGGATACGGCAGTTGATCCTTTTGCTGGCGGTGGTGATCTTCTGAGTGTAGCTAAGTCAATTGGTTTCAAAAAGATAATTGGATTCGACATTGATGAATCTCTTTCGTGGAAAATCAACGACAGTTTATTCTCGATACCGCAAATCAAAAATTCAATTATCATCACTAACCCGCCGTATTTAACAAATTACAGCGCGAAGCGAAAAGGAATCTACGAAAATGTCGCCAAGTATTTTGTCACTTGTCATTATGATGATCTTTATCAATTAGCGATTGAAAAATGTCTCGAAAATGATTTTGGAGTAATGATTATTCCGGAAACTTTTATCAACTCCAGTTTCCCAAAAAACAGACTGGTAAGTATTACAATAATCGAAGATCAATTATTCTTCGATACTGAAACCCCTGTTTGTGTTATTTGCTTCGATGGTAAAAATAAGCTATATGATGAAATCGAAATTTACAAAAAGGATGTTTTGCTCGGAAATTTGGGCCACTTCGAACGAATGAGAAAAGTGCCGCAAAAAAATGTCTTTATGAAGTTCAACGCGCCCACTGGACAAATTGCTTTGAGGGCAGTCGATACTACCAATCCTATGAGACCAATCTCCTTTATGAGAACTGATGAAATTGATTATGATGTTGCGAATATTAAACATAGTTCTAGGTTGATTACTGTCATAGAATTAAATATTAAAGACAACTTAATTGAAGAATTGATAAAACTAAGCAATGAATTACTGACAGATTTTCGAGGAAAGTCGAATGATGTTTTACTGTCTCCGTTCAAGGGAAATAAGAAAAACGGGGAACGACGGAGAAGACTGGATTACGCAACAGCACGCGCGATTTTGGAAAGTGCGTATGAAATGATCAATCCTCAACCACAACTATTTAATTTGCGCTAAAACCAATGAATAATCTTCAATTATTAGCATTTTCGTTCAAAAATCCAGAACCGATTATCGATGATTTTTATGTGAAAGATGGCAGCTTGTTGATTGCCGAAAATCCACAAAAGCCGACAACTCTGATGTAGAAAAATCTTGAACTTTTGGAAAGTATTTCAGCATATAGTTTCGCGGTTAAATCAAAAAAGCGGGCTTTTGCTAACGCAGCAATTAAAAAAATTGCCGAAATTATTGGTTGCAAAAACATTAATTATTCTGAGTTTGTATCTTTTTGGCCAGTTGTTGATGTTTCTTACAGCCTCTTTCGTAAATTAACTAAAACAGAACAACAAAAAATCCTAAAAAAGATTACCGAAAACTATATTGCCTTACGTCACGGCGTGTATTCCAGCTACGGATATACACCCACCACCTTGCAAGTTGGCAAAGATGCCAAAGCTCATAAAGGAAGCGGAAGTCTTGGTATTTACAAAGTATCTAAAATTTTAGACAAGCATGGTTTTAAAAAATCTAACCATGAAACAATTGATGATTTTAGCTTGTCTGGTAGTCAAAAATATATTGAAGCTGACAAAAAAGGTAAAAAACTTTTTAAAGAGTTGCTTAAACATTACAAAATTAAATTTAATTGGAGTCGCGATCATGACGGCAAAATGCCAGATTTTTTCATTAGGCACAAAAAAAGCATTTATATTATGGAGCACAAACACATGAAAGAAGATGGTGGCGGTCAGGACAAACAAATGAATGAAGTGATTTCATTAGTAGGCTACGGAGAAAGTAATTCGTGCGTTCATTACATATCTTTTTTGGATGGTATTTATTTCAACCTACTTGCGAATCAAAGCCAGATAGGCAACAACAAAACAACAACTCAACTTGCTAATATTAAACAGAATTTGAAGTCGAACAAGCAAAACTATTTTGTGAATACGGCGGGATTTGAAAAACTTTTAAGGAGCTTATCTTGAAATTTGAGATAAAATGTCCAAAAGCAAAGTGGCTAATTTGCTTACGGTTTTCGATGTGGTTGGTAAAAAATGGAAAAGTAAAATTCAACAAAAGATCCACGAAGTAGCGAAGTCGAAGATGGCTGCTTAAAACGGTTGATCATTTTCCAATTTACAATATACAACACACAACTTAAAATCAGTTTCCTTTGGGAAACTTAATTTTTTAGAAATGGAAAATCGATTTGTTTATTTCGCATCGCCGACCGAGCAACAAGAAAATACTGAAGTTTCGAAAACCGAAAAAGCACCGGACGGACTTTCGAAAACCGCGGATGATCTCGCGCAGCTTGAGAAATTAAGAGCAAAACCGGGCGGTACGAAAGCGGCGAGCGAAGCGCGTTCGCTGATTGATAATTCAAATGTGACCGAGGCTGCAAAGAAAGTGCTGCAACAAAAAATTATCGCAGTCGAAGCCGCCGCCGCAGATCGTAAGACTGGTGAACTTACTCCTCAAAAAACCGAGGCTCTTGATAAAAAAACGGATGCGCTTAAAAAAAGCGTGGAAGATCAAAAAAAAGAACTCTCGGCTAAAGCCGTTGCAAACTCTAAATTTGAAAGACTCTCAGCTCTGCCGAATGCTAACGAGACTTTTCGGGATGTGAAAGTTTCGATCAAGTCAAAAACTCACGCAAACACTTTGACGGGTTTTTTGGCACGCGAAGATTTCCGTAATCTTTCCCTCGCGCAAAAGAATAAATATCTTGACGCACTTTATGAAAAACTTGGCAGTAATCCTGATGCGACGAGCCAAGTTCTCGAAAACTTTTCGAAAGATAAAAGACTTCCGAAAAAGTGGCAGGAGTATGCGAAAGATCCTGAAAAGTGGGGTGATACCCGCGAACATGCTGCGAAATGGCTGCAAGGAAATGCCGACAAAAAAATTCTGCAAGCGGAGACAGCTTTCAAGTTTTTGGAAGGAAACAGTCATCTTCTCGAAAAAGCCGGAATCGCGATGCCCTCCTGCGGAGATGTTTTCGACAAATCAACAAGTGAGTTCAATCAATATTTCGAAGGATTGAAACAAAAAATAGCGAAAGTAGATACGGAAACTGCCGCCCGGATGGATTCGATGAAGGTTTCGGAGGGGGCGGAAATCAAAACAATTAGCGTGAAAAATGTGGAAGCGGCTGAGAAGGAAAAGGCCGACACTGCCGCTGTTGCTGAAAAAATTGCACCGCGACTTGAGCAATTTGCGAAAGTTATTGATCTCGCAAAATTTCGGACGGCACGCGAAAATGAATTGAAGACAGCCGGGAAAACTGAAGTTGCGACCGAAGCGGGGGCTGCAAATTTGCGAGAGCGGGTGCAGTCGGGTGAAAAAATCGGTGTGTGGGGAGCAGCAAAAAATATTTTAGGATTTGGGAAAAAAGCGGCAGCAGACGATTATTCTGAAAAAATGGAAGGAGACAAAAAAGAAGGGAATCCCGAAGAAAGGGCGCGCCGTGAAGTTGCCGCGAAGATGCTTGGTGATCCGAAAATGACGGATGTTTTGGCGAAAGAAATGAAGTTAAGCTCTGGGATGAAGACAGAAGATTTTGCGAGACTTGAAAGTCTTCTCGCTCTCGAAAAATTCGATGCAGAAAATGTTCGCGCAAAGCTATCTCCTGAAATTAAAAATGTTTTTAAAAACAACGCTGCGGATGATTTTGAAACAAAAAAAGCCGCTTGATTTTTATTCCTTCTTCGTTAAAATAAATCTCCCAAAAGGTTTGACTTTTAATTTTCCTTTCCATAAACTCCCGCAGCTCTGAGGATTTATTTTTTCCAGTTTCGCCCCTGAAGTAGTTTCATCAAGTTTCGAATGCTTGAGGGGTGGAGAAGTCCATCCCTTTTTCAATTCCAATAGGAATTGCCCGCCGTAGTCTCGGCGAAGGTTGAGTTAATTCAAAATCGAAATTTTTTAAATTCGCCGCTCCTTGAAATCTTGGATCAAAAACAACTAATTTAAAAATAATTAAACAATCTTTCACACAGATTGTTGATCGATAAAAAATAAAATTCAAATAAAGTTACTTATTAGCGTTTGGCGGATGCCTTGACGCGTTGCTGCGATGAAGGGCGTGATTACCTGCGA
>JAGLJE010000065.1 GCA_023142645.1 Candidatus Altimarinota bacterium
GGCAGTGGGTGAACGAGCTTTCGGTAAATTTCCAGCCAGTGACAGAGCTGCAACCGGGTGATATTTATCAATTTCTTATCTCGCCAGAGGGCGAATATTTCGTTGATTCTTCCGGGGGGCTGAAGCAGAAAGAAGGATCTTATGTCGCGCGACTTCTCGAAAAAGAAGAAGAAGCTGAGCGTGTGATCGAAACGCCGGAGGAGCGGAAAGCGAGTCATATTCTCATTAATTTTGTCGGTGCGGAAATGGCGGCGGACACGACTATTCGTTCAAAAAAAGAGGCGGAAGAATTCGCGAACGAAATGCTTGAAAAGGCTCTTGTTTTTCAAAATTCCGAACTGGATGCGGATTCGGCTGATTTAGAAAATGAAAATTTAACCGTGGAAGTTTCAGAAGGCGAAGATATTGAAGATATTGAGCCGCCACAAAATTTCTCGGAACTTGCCGAAAAATATTCCGATGGACCATCGGCGAGTGAAGGAGGTGATCTCGGATTTTTTGCAATCGAAAAAATGGTTCCGGAATTCGCGGGGGCAGTTTTCAACTCCTCTGACTTCGGTATTATTCCTGAAGTTGTCGAGACGCAATTCGGTTTCCACATCATTTCTTACGAAGATAAAAAAGAGGCAACTTCCGAAACTACTTCCGAAACTCGTGTGAAGTTAGCGCGGGCATTCTTTTCCACAGCGCCTGACGGATGGCAAGCAACGGGGTTGACCGGTCAGCATTTTCGTCGCGCCGATGTTGGTTCTGATTCGACCACGATGCGACCGATCGTGAATATTTATTTCACAAAAGTTGCCGTCGCAGAAAGCGGAGTAAATTGGTGGATTCTCGTGTGGTATCTTGCAGCAATTGCTTCGGGGATCACATTTTTTAGCTCGCTTGTTGGGATTTTCTTGTCAGAGGGGCGGATCAAAAATTTGAAGCGCGGTCGTTTATTAGCACTTGTTTCGGCAGTGGTGCTCGCTTCCGCAATTTACGGCATCGTCGTTTCGCAATCGGCGGATGATTCCGAAACGCAAGAACCTTTGATCGAAGGTTCCGACGAAGCGATTTCTGAAACGGATTCAGCGGGGGTAGATCTTTTCGCGGAAATTACGAAACGAAATTTACAGAAGCCGATCGCGATTTTTCTCGATGGTCTGCCAATCATTGACACGAACGGCGATGGTGAAATTACCGCGTCTGATCCGGCGTATGCTCCGATTGTGCAATCCGAAATCGTGAATGGACAAGCGGTGATTTCCGGTCTGAAGAGTTACGAGGAAGCTAATCAGCTCGTCCAAAATTTGAATACCGGTGCGATTCCAGCTCCCGTAAAACTTGCCGGTCAGTTTACTGTCGGTGCGACTCTCGGTGCAGAAGCTCTCACTACCTCACTACGGGCAGGGATTTACGGATTGCTTGCGGTGGTGGTTTTTATGATTCTTTTCTACCGGCTGCCGGGAATTATCGCCTCCTTATCCCTCGCGATTTACGGTGTCCTCCTTCTTTTTGCTCTCCAAATTTTTGGTGTCGTGTTTACACTCGCAGGAGTGGCGGGAGTAATTCTCTCGATTGGGATGGCTGTAGATGCGAACATTCTTATTTTCGAGCGGATGAAAGAAGAACTGCGTCTCGGTAAAAGTTTGACTCGATCGGTCGAAGACGGGTTCGCGCGCGCATGGACTTCGATTCGCGATTCGAATGTTTCTTCGATTATTACCTGCATCATCCTTTTTTGGTTCGGCAGCTCAATCATTCAAGGTTTTGCGCTCACGCTCGCCGTCGGTATTTTATTATCAATGTTTTCGGCAATTACCGTTTCGCGGAATTTCCTCCGTATTGCGGTGAGCTTAGTTAAAAATGAAAAATTTTACGGAATTAAAAAATCTTAAATCTTAAAATATGATCTCGTTCATCCGCCATTCCAAAACTTGGTTCACACTCTCCGGCTTCGCTGTCGGAATTTCACTGCTCGCGATTCTCATTTTCGGATTGAATCTCGGCATTGACTTTACCGGTGGAAGTTTGCTGGAATTGAAATTTGAACAATCTGTGGAGATTCAAAAAATTACCGAAACTCTCGAAAGCTCCACACTTGATCTTGGCAAGCCGATCATCACTCCCACCGATTCCGATTCCCATATCATCCGCATCCGTTTTCTCGAAGAGGACGAGCGGCTTCAATTCGAAGAAGAATTGGGTCGGGAGCTCGGCAGTTTCGAGACGCTTCGTTTCACTGCTACTGGTCCCACTCTTGGAAAAAGTTTACGGGAGCGCGCAATTCGAGCGATTAGTTATGCCTCGATTGCGATCGTGCTTTATCTTGCTGCCGTTTTTCGAAACACACGACGCGACACTCTCACGAAATACGTCTCAATGGGTTCGCTACTCGGCTTCACCGCGATCGTGACTGAGACGATGATTGAAGACGATTTCACGCGGTGGCTGACTTTCATAGGGATTCTCGCAGCTTTTTTCATTTTCCTCACTTTTGAAATTAAAAGAAAATCGGCGAGTTTGAAATATGGAGTGTGTGCGATTGCCGCGCTCGTCCACGATATTCTCATCACGCTTGGCGTGCTTGTGATTCTCGGTCAATTCCTTGGTGTCGAGATTGACTCGCTCACAGTTACCGCTCTCCTCGCGATTCTCGGTCTTTCGGTTAATGACACAATCGTTGTTTTCGATCGTCTTCGTGAAAATCGTAAATTTCAAACTTCGAGCGAGACACTCTCCCATGTCGCTGACAAAAGTTTAAATCAAACGATTACGCGGTCAATTAACACCTCTTTCTCTACACTTGCTGTACTCGCGCTTCTCTTTTTCCTCGGTGCGGAATCAATCCGTTGGTTTGTGTTTGCATTGATGGTTGGCACGATTGTCGGTACATACTCCTCGATTTTCACCGCCACTCCATTGCTCGTGGCGTGGGAAAAAAGAAAATAGGGGGAGGATAGAGAGGATTAAGAATAAAAGGATAAAGTTAACCTCGAGATATCTTGAGG
>JAGLJE010000066.1 GCA_023142645.1 Candidatus Altimarinota bacterium
GCCGACTCGTACTTCTTTTTCTCGCAGCTCTGCTGCAAACTTTTCACTCGCCTTCAAAAATTCCGCTGCTACCGGGATTATTCGCGCCACTTCCGACTGTAAAAAAAGCGGTAATTCTCCCGCGGTGTGTTCGAGCAGGACTGCCAAAAATCTTTCGAAAGAACCGATGATGGCGCGGTGAATCATTACCGGTCTATGCTTCTCGCCGTCTTCGCCGATGTAGTTCAGGTCAAATCTTTCCGGCAAATTGAAATCAATCTGGCAGGTGCCGAGCTGCCAGTTTCTGCCGATGGCATCTTTCACATTGAATTCGATTTTCGGACCGTAAAACGCGCCCTCGCCTTCTTTTACTCCCCATTCGAGCTTCAACTTTCGCATCGCATTTTCGAGCGCGCTCGTTGCTTTCTCCCAAATCGCATCGTCGCCGATCGCTTTTTTCTCCGGCTTCGTCGCAATGAAAAGCTCGTAATTGCCAAAACCAAATTTCTCGTAAACCGCTGTCGTGTACTCGATGATTTTCACAATCTCATCTTCAAGCTGCTCAGCCGTACAGTAAATGTGCGCGTCATCCTGCCGAAATTCCCGTACTCTTAAAAGTCCGTGCAGCACGCCGGAAAGTTCGAGGCGGTGGACGATTCCAAATTCCGCCACTCGCATCGGCAGCTCGCGGTAGCTCGGAATTCGCTCCGCGAAAAGCTGGCAGCCGCCAGGACAATTCATCGGCTTCACCGCGAATTCGCGATCCTCGAATTCTGTGAAATACATATTGTCCTTGAAATTTTCATAATGACCGGACTGTTTCCAAAGCTCGCTGCTCAAAATAATCGGGGTGGAAATTTCCACATAGTCGCGCTTTTCATTCTCGGCTTTCGTGAAATTTACGAGTTGGTCGTAAACAAATTTTCCCCGCGGATGCCAAAAAGCCGCGCCCGGCGCTTCCGGGTGAAAGGAAAACAAATCCAATTTTTTTCCCAACTCGCGGTGATCGCGTTTCGCCGCCTCCTTCATTTGCTCCTCCCATTCTTTCAGTTCGTCTTGACTCGCAAAAGCCACTCCATAAATTCGCTGCAGCTGCGGTCTTTCCGAATCTCCCCGCCAATAACTTCCCGAGATCCGCGTGAGTTTCACGGCTTTGATTTTATTCGTGCTGTCGAGATGGGGTCCGCGACACAGATCGACAAAATTTCCCGTTTTGTAAAAACTCACCGATTTCTCGCCTTCTTGTCTCAATTCCGCGACCAGTTCAACTTTCAAATCTTGCTTCGTTTTCTGTAAAAACTTTTCCGCTTCTTCAATCGGCTCTTCATATTTCTCAAATTTTAAATTCTGTTTGATGAGGTGTTTCATCTTTTTTTCAATCAGCAGAAGGTCTTCGGGAATCAGCGTGCGCGGCAGCAGAAAATCGTAATAAAATCCTTCCTCAATCGCGGGACCGATTCCCAGTTTCGCGTCGGGGAACATTTCCAACACCGCGGCAGCAAGCACATGGCTGGCGGAGTGGCGAAGGGTTTTGGGTTCGACAATAGCTTTTTCTTTGTTCACTCAATGATTTTAAAGGGAGAGAGGGCAATGTTCAATTTTTTCAATGTGCAATGTGCAATGAAGTTATGCTTTGGGAGCCTTTAGAATTGTTGTAAAATTTTCACATGGGAAACGACAAAGCTGAAAAGAAGCGATTAAAGGCGCGAATCAAGTTTGCCAAGGCGCAGGCGAAATTAGCGGAGGGCGAGCAGTCGCAGTCGGTGGTTTCGTCAGAAAATCAAGCCTCACCCGCGCTGAAGTTTGCGGAAGCGGTGCGGGGGTTGCTGTATTTACTCGGATCGGCTTCGCTTGTTTTGGCTGTGGTGCTTCAAGAAAGGGGTGTGTGGATTACTTTGGATGAGATTGTGGAGAATCTTCTGGTAATTCGGGCAGGGCAGGTGGTGTTGATCGTAATTGCGCTAGCTTTGTTTATTTATGGGCTGAAGCATATTCGGTTGGTTAGGTAGGGGTTTAGGGTTGGTGGGGATTTGCATTTAACTTGATTTTTTTCAGGTTTTTTCCTAAAGTAATAGTAATAATTCTCTTGTCTATGTCTTTTCGCACCATCTTTATGGTAACATCAGTTGTTGCTTTCTTCCCATCGTTAGTTTTTGCAACAAGCGTTGCATTCCCCGATGTCACTGCGAGTAATCCAAACAAGATTGCCATTGAGTATTTGCAAGACAACGGCGTGATAAACGGTTACGGCGATGGTACATTCAAGCCACAGAATAAAATCAATCGGGCAGAACTCCTCAAAGTACTGGTCGAAGGGCAGGGTATCACGCCTGACGCGAGTACCTACAGCCACTGCTTCCCTGATGTGAAGGACGAGTGGTTCGTGCCGTATGTTTGCTATGCCGAAGAAGCAGGTTGGGTATCTGGCTATCCCGACGGCACATTCCAACCTGCGCGGACAGTCTTGAAGGTGGAGAGTCTAAAAATGATTTTGAATGCTTACGGTTTCACTGTACCCGAGCAGGTGGCTGCCGCACCCTTTGCCGATACAAATGCAAACGCGTGGTACACGCCATTCGTGGCAGAGGCAAAAGAGCGTGGACTGTTGGAGGAGACGGGCGGCACTTTCGAACCTGCGGGTGAGATGGCACGAGGGGGCGTGGCAGAAAATATCTTTCGTAGCATTGCAGTGAAACAAGTAAATGTCGAAGTATTCAGCCCGACTATTATTGAGACTGCTATTAGCATGCCCATCATTCGCGTGGAGTATGTCGACACGCTTATCACGGGGAACACCAACATTGATAACTCAACTCACATCACGAATGTGGATAACTCCGTGACGGACAATTCCAGCAACACGACCTACAACATCCAGCTCATCACACCGTCCAATCCCGACACAAGCACGACTTTTCAAACGAACTCAAACACAGCAGCACTTAATGCACTCAACAGCGAATACAAACTCCAGTTCGATGCGATCGACCAGCAGATTGTAGATTTGCAGAGTAAGTACTACGAGGATGTCGAGAATCTCAAGCAAAACGCCTACCTCTCGCAATCATCGCTCGACAGCAGGATTCAGAAGCTTACCAGCGACACTAACTTTGAAATTCAAAAACTACAAACCAAGCGGGATGCTCTCTGGCTCGAATACGAGCGCAAAGCGGATACTATTGAAAATGCTTCTGCCAGCAATTCTAGCGCAACAACGCAGTCATCCAGCCCGCGCAGTTGTACCGTGGAGAATGGCACGGGTCAGCAAGCATGGAATACTGCCACGCAAAACTGGGGTGCGTGTACGCTCGCAAGCTGTAATAGTGGTTTTGTTGAACAAGGTAATGTTTGCACTGCAGCCATTACTTTTCAGCGTGTGTGGATTGATGATGAGGATAAATTTCTAATCAAGAACCTAAACCCTCATAACATTCAACTTAAGAAATTTATCTTTCTTGATGAGTCAAACGGAAATGAATTCGAGTATGCAAATTTTGGTTTTAGATTCCCAGATTCCTATGATTACTCTTGTCAGTACGATTTTGAGTATGCCTCACAATGTCGGTATATCGAGTCTGACCAAAAGAGATGTGCGAGAAAAGCAGGGTTCAGCGCTCTGCAAAATGAAGTACGAGCAAATGAAACTGTGGAGTTTAGGAGAGTGCTATCTACTCCTCTAAAACAAATTGTTTATTTTGATAAAACAATTGGGACAGAATTGATTTTTACTGTTACAAATGATCCTGGAGGACACATCGCCACACCTACAGGAATAGGCAAGCCCACTATTTATCTCGCGAGTAGCTCTCCAAGTGGAAGTCGCACGGTTTGCGCTTCGGACAATGTTTTCGTCTTTGAGGTCGCTGCAGACAACAACGGCAAGGTGCTGCTCGAAGAGCTGACAGTACAATTACACTCTGACAGTAGCTTCAACTTAGAGCAAGGAAGTGATTTGCAGGCGTATCTCAAAGAAGGTGGCAATACCGTCGCCACCAGTAGCATCACCCTAACGGATACTTCAAGTGGTTCGGCTACCTTCACATTCAACCCAGCATTTGAAATAGTCAAAGGAACACGCAAGACCTTCACACTACGGACTGACACTACGAAACTTATTAGCGATGAGAGCGGAACAGATGATCCGTTTACTCTAAGCATTGACCTCGGAACTAAAGATAATGCAGGCGGTTTCATTTGGAGCGATGGTATTACAAGCGGTATCAGTTGGGTAGACACTTCGAATCACACACTGAACAGCAATACACTCAGGTACTAATTTGGTAATCGAAATTTTTCCAACATTCCTCACTGTCGTGTCATGGGCTCTTTTTGGGAAGTCGTCACATGAGGTGTGGTGAACATACTCCATTTTGTTTCCTTTTCTTGTATTTTCGAAGATGGTAGAAAAAGAAGAAATCTAAATATCTCTACTCTTTTAGATTTTTACGAACGGTTAAGGTAATTCGTGAATCAAATAAATCAAATAAATCAGCGTAATCAGTGGTTCAAAACTTTTTTCATCCCACTCTTTCCATCTCGCAATCAAGAAAATCCGTAAATCAGGAAAATCAAGATTCGAACAATGAGAGATTGACGAGATTATTTATAGGCTTTATGATTTGACTTATGGACGATACATTAAAATATTTAATATTTTTAACGCACGATCAAATAGTGTTTTGGTTGCTGCAGATAATTTTGTTGCTAATATTTCTGTATGCATGCATTTATCCTAAATATATAGCTTATCGTAATGAAAGAGGTGGGGTAAATTTTACCACAACAAGGGAAGAAAAATCTTTAAAATATCTTCGCAATTTTGCTAGTGGTTTTACATCGATAATTCTCGCGGTTATGATAAGTATCGCCGATGTTGCTTATGGTCACAAGGTTTTTATATTTTTATTAGACATAATAATAGTTTTATATTTATCTTACTATAATGATTGGTTTAGGAATAAATTGATTGGTATTTATAGTCGAATAGAGCAAAAAGAAGAGAAACATTAGGTAGGTCATTATTTTTTTCATCTACAAAATTTACGAAAATTGCGACTTTGAATTTGTCTGAACCTCTGAAATACACCTGAAATCACTGACGCACACTGAACACTGATTTTCACTGAATTGTTTTTCAGTGTTCATGTGAAATTCATGTGGCATCAGTGCGTTCAGTGGTTCAGACTTTTTTCAGCAGGTGCTTTCTTTATTTACGATCAATGCCATTCTTAAACATTGAATAAATTTATTTTTATGGTAAAATCAATCTTCATGAAAAATCAACTCGCAGACATTCCCGATCAAATTGTCCAGCTTGAGACATTGCACGACGAAGGAGGTTTCTCGTCGGTGCAAGAACTGCGAGATAAATATCGAGATGTGCATCTCCGCAAAGCTTTATCCGGTCAACTCCAAACCGATAATCCAGATGCACGCAAATTACCTCAATTGAGACACTCCGTCATCCAAGGTGCTGGCAAAGGCTTGCCGGATTATCCGAGCCGTTATTTTGAATGGCTCCGGTCGCTACCCCTGCGCGAGGTCGAAAATTATGCTGATTCGGCGATTCGAGATAACCAACGATTTCCTTTTTTAACTCGCGCTAACCAGCTTAAAAGCATTTTGAAAAATAAAATTAAGGAAGGGATTTCTCCGACGAGTGTACTTTGTCGGATTCCCACGGAATTTATTTCCGAAAAAACAGACGGCAAAAAACAAAGATGCGAAATCCACATCAGCAATTTTCAAATCTTATTTATGTTTCACATGCAAGCAAAAGGAATGGCGGCCAGTCGCGGATTTGAAGATAAAACTTATCGCTTACGATTATTTGCTCTCAATAAACTTTTTGCACCTGACTTTATTCGCCATGTTAACGAAAATGCCGGCGAAGAAGTAAAAAGAGAAATGTGCTCTGGTGATTACAAAAAAGCTGTTGATATTTTGCTTTCAGCTACGAATGAATTTATGAGGAAATATAATTTTCGAGGGATTTGATTTTTTATTTCTTCGATATTTTTTTCTTTCACCCATTCTAATTTTTCAGCAGGTGCTTTCTTTGAAGAACCCCTGCTCTGTTGTCCTTTTGTGTTTTAAAAACAGGTGGCTTCGCCGCCCCATTAACAAGGGGCTTCCACCGTTGCTCCCCTGCCTGTCCGCCATAGCCGAAGCGAAGGCGGAATAAGGGGAGATGTCCCGCTGCGGCGGGGCAGAGGGGTTGGTTTCTATTAGCACAATTATGAATTTTTCAGCTCACCCTTTTTTTCTCGCAATTAAGAAAATCCCGCCTGCCCTCTGAAGCTCCGCCGCAGCGGAGCGAAGGATGAGTTAATCAAGAAAATCAGGATTCAGACAAATTGATGAGAAATGAAATTTAGCACCAATACGACGATTGAAAATTCAAGTTGCTCTGCCATGAGACACTGTGTAGTATCGAATTATAATAATTTTGTTTATGAAATTTAAGGCTGAACATGCTGGAAAGTGGATAGTCGCTAAAGACGAAAAAATCGTTGCTGTCGACAAAACTTTTACTAAACTCAAAAAGCGAGTGATCGATCGTGTAGATTTTGGAGAATTGAGATTTGCTCTCGTCCCTAAAGGTCATATCGCCGGTTAATTATGTTATTCAAATATTCACAGCAACAATTTTCTGATGGCAAAGGCATGAGCTTGCCGCTTATTCCGGTTACTTTCAAAAATAAGAAGCATGTAATGCGGACAATAGCACTGATTGATTCCGGTGCAGACATCTCGATTTTACCAATCCAAATAGCGGGGGAATTAAACCTAAAATTAAATCCGAAAGAAAAAATTGAGATCAATGCAGCTGGAGGAAATACATTTTTTGTTTATCCTTCTGCAGATAAAGTTGAATGTATCATCGAACAAAAAGGATTCAGATCAATTGTTCTAAGATCAAAAATTTACTTTACAGAAGCGGTAGCAACGATATTAATTGGTTATAATAATTTTCTGTATCAATTGAAAGTTGTGCTTGATGGCACTAAAAAAGAAGTTGGAATAAACAGATAGCGAATCTGTTTATCTGTAATGAGGGATTTGCGCGATTTTTTTACTCACTCGCCCCCTCCAACGCCGTGAGCACTCCCCGCACTTTTTTCTCAATCTCTTTAAATTCATTTCTTGGCACGGAATCTGCCACTACGCCCGCGCCGGCTTGCACGGTAGCCTTTCCATTCGCCGCGAACAGGCTCCGCAAATTTACTGCAAGCACGCAATCACCTGTTAAGCTGAAAAATCCTACTGCGCCGGCGTACGGTCCACGCGCATCCGGTTCGAGTCGCTGGATTATTTTCATCGTTTCAATCTTCGGTGCGCCGGAAACGGTGCCCATTGGCATTTGCGCCGCGAGCGCGTCGAAGGCATTCTGATCTTTCCGCAATTTTCCCACCACCTCGCTCGCGATGTGTTGCACATGCGAGAATTTTTTGATCACCATCAATTTTCGCACTTTCACGCTTCCGAATTCGCACACTTTTCCGACATCATTTCGCGCTAGATCGACGAGCATCATGTGCTCTGCTTTTTCTTTTTCGTCCGCCAATAACTCTTTCGCCAGCTTCGCATCTCGTTTCGCATCTCCCGTAATTTTTCTTGTACCAGCCAGAGGGTAATTCTCCACCATTCCATTTTCCACTCGCACGATCAGCTCGGGCGAGCTGCCGATTAGTTCTCGTGTTCCGAATTTCAGAAAAAACATGTGAGGGGAGGGATTCACCTCGCGGAGTTTTTTGTAAAAATCCAATCGGTTGCCTTTCAGCTCGAAAAAATATTTCCGGCTGATTACGAATTGGAAAGTGTTGCCCGCGAAAATTTCTTTTTTGCCTTCTGTTACCGCCGCCTCGAAGTTTTTTTGGCTGCGATTTGTTCCGCTCGCCTGCGCTGTGAATTTTCGCTCGCGATGGAGCGGTTTCCTTAAAATTTTCTCGAGTAGCTTGCTGCGATCTTCGCTCAAATAAAAATATTTCAGTTCTCCGTTTTTTTTATCGAAAATCAAACCGTCGAAGTAAAGTCCGAACTCGAAATCGGGAAAGTCGGGATGCTCCCTGAATTTCACGCTCGGTTCGAAATAACGGGTCGCCTCATAATTTAAGTATCCAAACAGCCCGCCACGGAACCCCCTTCCTTTCGGTAGTTTCGGCAGAAAAAGTTTTAACGCTTCGAAAGGATTCGGCGTGGCAAAAACTTTTCCATTTATAACGAGCTTTCCCGGATTGCCGTGAATTATCGCGTGTGGTGCAAAACCAAGATAACTTTTTCGCGAAAAATCATCATAATTCCCGAGCGATTCGAGTAAAAAACAGGTTTCGAAACTTTGTTTCAGCCGCGCAAAAATTTCCAGTAAATCGAGACTGGTTTTAATTTTTTTTTCGCGATATTTTAATTTTTTTGGGGAGAGTTTTTCTGCGAGCAAAAAAAAACTTTTTTGGCTTCCGCGCGAGATTCCCATCAACACCTTCCAAATTTTATCCACATCTTTTTTTGCAATTCCTAATTTTTCGCCCTCTTGCTGTAGTTTCGCAATCAATTCTTTTTCCCGCTTTGCATCACGAATAGGTTTTCCGCCGCGAATTTTGGTCGCGGCGACTTCGGTCGCGAGATTTTGTCGCTTCGCGAGGATTCGCAAAAGTTCAGTGTCGAGCGTGTTGATTTCGCCACGAAGTTTATGGAGATTCACGAGAGTATTTTAGCAGCAAATTTTACGAGCGAAGGAGATCCGCGAATTTTTTTGCAACAGAACGGCTGTTTGGATCGTGCGGATGTTTATCTCTGATTTTATCCGCTGCTCGATTTTGCTCCAAAAATTCTAAATATCTTTTTTCGGCGAGAAGCAAAGTCTCCTCTTTTTTTCTCAAACCGTTCAAAAAGTCATTGTAATTAAACTTTGGCAGCCTGATGGAAATGTCATTTTTGTGCTCGCTCATCTAGAAAAATTAAAGGAGTTCATTTTAAAAAAAGCGATATTTTTGTCAAATTTTATTTCTGTTAAAATTTTCGCGTGCTTACGAAAAGAATCATCCCGTGTCTCGATGTGGATGCAGGGAGGGTGGTGAAAGGCGAGAAATTTATTAATCTTCGCGATGCGGGTGATCCTATTGAGCTTGCGAAATTTTACGATAGCGAGGGTGCGGACGAACTTTGTTTCCTCGATATCACTGCTTCCTCCGATTTTCGCGAGACGGTTTATGAAATGGTTGAAAAAGTCGCGAATCAAGTTTTTATTCCGTTCGCGGTTGGCGGCGGGATTCGTTCGGTTTCCGATGCAAAAAAAATTCTCGCGGCAGGTGCGGACAAAATTGCAGTAAATTCAGCGGCGGTGAAAAATCCAAATTTGATTTCTGAAATTGCGGAGGCGATCGGTTCGCAAAATTTGATTCTCGCGATTGATGCAAAAAAAGCTGGGAATAAATTCGAAGTGTTTACTCGCGGCGGGCGGGATTCCGCAAATTTAGATGCGGTTGAGTGGGCGGTCCGCGGAGAAAAATTGGGGGCGGGCGAGATTCTTCTCACTTCGATGGATGCAGATGGCACTAAAAAAGGTTTTGATATTCCACTTACGCGTGTAGTTTCCGAAGCGGTGAAAATTCCGATTATCGCTAGCGGGGGGGCGGGGAGAGCGGAGGACTTTCTCGAAGTTTTTCAAAAAACGAGCGCAGAGGCGGCACTTGCAGCTTCTATTTTTCATTTCCGTGAAACATCGATAAGAGCCATCAAAGATTTCTTGGCAGCGAAGGGAGTTTCGGTGAGGAGAGTTTGATGTTGTTTCAAGTTTCTAAATTTTTAAATTCCAAAATATAATTTCCAAATTACAAAAAAGATAAATTAGTTTTCAGTTAAAATGACTTCGTGGACAAGAGTGAGCTTAATTTTTCGAAGATGGGCGGGTTGATTCCCGCGGTAATTCAAGATTCCGAAACAGGCGAGGTTTTGATGTTGGCTTTTCAAAATCAGGAAGCTTTCGAAAAAACTTTAGAGAGCGGGGAGGTTTATTTTTTTTCGCGCTCTCGCCAAAAATTGTGGAAGAAAGGCGAGACGAGCGGGAATGTTTTGCGCGTTGTCGAGATTTTTGCCGACTGCGATGATGATTCGGTGATTATTAAAGTTCAGCATGATCCGAATTTGCGCGTGTGCCATACCGGTAAGCGGAGTTGTTTTTTTAAAAGCGTTCAGTGTAGAGCATAACAACATACAAAAATTACTGATTGGTTTTTTTGATATGAATAATTCTGAAAGAAATCTCGCGAAAAAACTTTTCTCCGTTTTCGAGATGCTCCGCGATTCAGACAAATTCAAACACTCCGGAACTTCAAAAATGTTGCGAGAAAAAAATTCACAATTTTTTCGCGCGCGCGCGGTGGAAGAATTCACCGAACTTGTGGGTGTTGTTGATGGCAGTCACCGCCACTCCGATGATTTTGAAAAAGATTTCGTACTTGAAAGTTCGCAAGTTTTTTACTGGCTCGCGCTTGCGGTAGTGGTTCAAAACAAATCGTTCGAAGAACTTGAAAAAGAGTTTGCTGGTGAGTTGGCTCGCCTCGAAAAACTTCATGCGGAGAATAAGATTCCGCTTCTAAAAATCTTCGAAAAAGATTTAGAAGAATGCAAAAAAAAAGGTTATTTGTGAGATTCCCAAAATTTTGAAACGGAGCGACCTTCATGTACTCCGCGGATGGTTTGCGCGAGAAGATTTGCAATCGAGAGAATTTTTACGTTTTGCAAATTTCCGAAATTTTGTGGAATCGAATCAGTAAAAACAATTTCGCTGAATTTCGCATCAGCCAGTTTTTCCTTTGCATCGTTTGAAAGAACCGCATGAGTTGCCGCGAGAAAAATTTCGCGTGTACCATTTTTCCGCAAAGCTTCAGTAGCGGCGGAAACGGAGCCGGCGGTGTCAACAAGATCATCAAAAATAATTGCGGTTTTGTTGGCGACATCCCCAACGATTTTTTGAATTTCTGCTCGGTTGTGGGCTGGTCGTGATTTATGGAGAATGGCGAGATCGGTGTTCAGAAGTCTCGCGAATTTTTCCGCATTCTTCGCACCACCCGCATCTGGAGAAACGACCACCGGGTTCTTCAACTTCTTTCGCGAAAAATAATCAAGAAAAAGTTTTTTGGCGGTGAGGTTGTCTACCGGTTTTTCGAAAAAAGCTTGCGTTTGATCGGAGTGTAAATCGAGAGTAATGATATGTTTCGCGCCTGCGCATTCAATTAAATTTGCCACGAGTTTTGCGGAAATCGGTTCGCGCGGATCAGTTATCTTGTCCTGACGTGCATAGCCGAAGTGAGGAATAACAACATGGATGTATTTTGCGAGGCTTCGTTTCAAAGCATCAATTACCAAAAACAACTCCATCAAATCTTCATTTACATTTTGTGTTGCGCTTGAAATTACGAAACAATTACAGCCACGTACGGACTCACCGATTTGTATGTATTTCTCTCCGCACGCGAATTTTTTGATTTTTAATTTACCCGGTTTCACTCCGGTTTTTTGACAAATCTTTTTTCCCAGCGCGATAGAGCTTGAGGTGGAAAAAATTTTGAGAAATTTGAGATCAGATTTCATTGTAGAAGAATTCTAACACTTCATCTAAAAATTCGAAAAACAAAAACCTCCCGCTGAGACGAGAGGCTTTCAAGTAATTAAAATCGAAACTATTGATCTATTCTGCTGGGCGAAACCATATCTACGAGAGCATTCACGAGGACTGCGGAAAGGAGGATAACCACGATACCAATTGCTGCGTATGTGATGAGCTTCTTCGCTTTGTTGATGTTCTCATCATTCCCTGCGGAAGTGATATAAAGGAATCCGCCGTATATAAGGAAGCCGGTAGCAATTAAACCAAGAAAAAGAAGTACCCAGTTAACTATGTTGAGTACCAAATTCCGCAGACCAGGATCACAAAGACCTTGATCAATTTGCCACTGGGTACAAGTTTGGTTTATGTCGTCCGCCAAGACAGCTGGAGCTGAAATCGCGAGAGTAGAAACGCCAAAGAGAGTAGCCAACCCGAGGGCGAGAACTTTAAGTTTGGTAGACATTTTTAAAAGGGGTTATTTTTAAATCATTGGGATTTTAATGAAAAGAGAATAAATTGCAAAACTTTTGTCAATCCCGATTCATCGCGATCATAAAGCGGAGAATGTATTGAAAAAGCAGTACAAAATCAAGAAAAAGTGAAATTGCAGCACTGATCGGAGAAATTCCGGGTTGCGCACGTGTGATTTTTTGAAAATCGTGAGCGGTAAATCCCGCGAACAATAAGATTCCGAAACCGGAAAAGATTAGTTCAATGCGACTGCTCCAAATTTCCACTCCAAAAAGATGGAATATGAAAGTAATCACGCTTACGCAAATCATTCCGATTAATCCCGCCATCAAAAATCCGCCGATGCCAGAGAGATCGCGTTTTGTTGTAAATCCGTAGATCGCCATTCCGCCGAACATCGAAACAGTCGCGAGGAGAGCTTTTCCCAAAATTCCGATGCCCGCGGTGAGAGTCGCGTATGCCAAAATTGGAACGAGCGTAAGACCGAGGATTCCGGCAAAAAGAATTAAAAAAAGATAACCGAACCTTCCAACACTCCACTTTCTTGCGGTAAAAATTAGAATTAATGTGACTGCAAACATTGCCAACATAAATCCACTGTTTGCAAGGAGGGCGGGTGGTAGCCAAAACATTCCTGCAAAGACTCCACTTGCCGTGGCGGTGAGTGCGAGTGCCAAATAGCCCATCGTTTGCCCGAAGAAAGTTCGGGTGGACGTGGGGGCAGGGTCGGAATGCGAGTGAATGAAAGCTTGATTCATTGCGAGTGATTTTCACGTATACAAAATTTTTTTGCAAATGAAGAAAAATGCTTTAAGTAAGTATTTTTTGTGAACACAAAATTTCCTCAAAACAAGTAATTGAACTCAAAAATTGTTCATCTTGGTTTGCGCTTCGATTCCGGTAAATCTAAACTGACCGAAGCTAAAATACATTTTCTGCGTGCCTAAAGATAATACCGTTGTCGGTCTCGATATCGGAACTAGCAAAATTCGCACCGTAATCGCGAATGTTGATGAACGAGATATTTCGCCGAATGTGGTGGGAGCGGGAGTTTCTCCTTCCGCTGGTTTGAGGAAAGGAGCGATTGTTGATGTAAATGAAACGATTTCGTCGATCACGGCTTCGCTTGAGGATGCAGAAAGAATGAGTGGTGATCCGATTCATCATGCTGTCGTGGCTGTCGGTGGAGCGCATCTCGCGGCGCAAGATTCGAAAGGCGTGATTGCAGTGCCACATGGCGGAGAGATTTCTCCTGCGGATGTCGAACGCGTGCTCGAAGCAGCGCAAGCGGTCAATATTTCATCGAATCGACAGATTCTCCGTGTAATTCCGCAAAATTACATTGT
>JAGLJE010000067.1 GCA_023142645.1 Candidatus Altimarinota bacterium
CTCGCCGCTGCGGAAGCGATTCTTTCAAAAAGGCAGAAAGAGCTTGGTGTGATCGCAATTGACATTGGTGCAAGTTCCACTGGCATTTCGATTTACGAGGAGGGAGTAGTGGTTGGGACTTTTGTTCTTCCTGTTGGCGGAGATTCCGTTACGAATGATGTGGCGATCGGACTACGGACAAGCGTGGATGCAGCGGAAAAATTGAAAATTGAGTATGGTACAGCAAAGCCGGCGGATGTTTCCGAGCGCGAGACAGTTGACATTGCGGCGATTTCGAAAGCTGACTCGCAAATTATAGATCGTCGGCAGCTAGCGGAAATCATCAACGCACGGTATCACGAGATTCTCACAATGGTGAATGAAAAATTGGCTTCGATTAATCGTGACGGGCAACTGCCCGCAGGGGCGGTGATCAGTGGCGGTGGTTCCAAAATTCCCGAGTTGATCGAACTTGCTCGCGAAACACTCTCACTTCCTGTTCAAATCGGATTTCCGGCAGGAGTTGACGGTGTTGTTGATAAAATTGATGATCCGGCATACGCCACTGCGGTCGGGCTTGTTCTTTTCGGCGCAAAAGGACCGGTGCGAAGTTACTCTGTCGCAAGCGTAGATTTCAGTAAGGCTTTTGGTGGGGTAAAAAGTTTTTTTAAAAAATTATTACCATAATTCTTAAAATGCTAAATTTTTACGATGATCAAAATTTTTAAATGCGATTAAAAAATTTGTTCAATAAAAATTTCATGAACAAAAAAATTAATTTATAATTCTATCCTTAACCCCTTTCAAAATGTCTTCAGATGGCCTCAAAAATCTCTTCGCTGGTAACTCCAAAAAAGACGATTTCGCTGCACAGGAAG
Organism: Candidatus Altimarinota bacterium; assembly: GCA_023142645.1. GTDB lineage: Bacteria > Patescibacteriota > Gracilibacteria > JAHISY01 > JAHISY01 > JAHISY01. Next base: position 858 of record JAGLJE010000067.1, read on the forward strand.
TGAACCCTGGCATTTCGCCGATTGCTAAAATTAAAGTAATCGGAATCGGTGGTTCAGGTAGCAATGCATTAAACAGGATGATTAAAGCGCAGGTTTCCGGTGTGGATTTCATTGCGGTGAATACCGATGCGCAGGCGCTTTACCATAACAATGCCGCTACAAAAATTAATATCGGAAAGGGGACCACTCGCGGACTCGGAGCCGGTAGCGATGCCGGACTTGGCAAAAAGGCTGCGGAAGAATCTTCTGAGGAGATTCGCGGACATTTCGAAAATACTGACATGGTTTTCATTACTTGTGGAATGGGAGGCGGTACCGGTACGGGTGCGGCTCCCGTGATTGCCGAGATGGCGAAGGAAGCGGGTGCACTCACTGTTGCGGTTGTGACAAAGCCGTTTACTTTCGAAGGGGAGAAACGGAGTGATCGAGCGGTGACAGGGGCAGACGAATTGAAAGAAAAAGTAGACACTCTTATCACGATTCCGAATGACAAAATTCTTTCGATTATCGACAAAAAAACACCGATTCATGACGCGTTCACCGTTGTAGATGATGTGCTTCGGCAGGGGGTTCAAGGTATTTCGGATTTAATTACCGTCCACGGAATGATTAACGTGGATTTCGCCGATGTGAAGAATGTGATGCAAAATGCCGGCTCGGCTTTGATGGGTATTGGTTACGGTACTGGCGAGAATCGCGCAGTCGAGGCGGCGCGGGCGGCGATTGATTCTCCATTGCTTGAGCAGGAAATCGATGGTGCGAAAGGTTTGCTTTTTAATGTCACCGGCGGCAATGATCTCTCGATGTTCGAGGTTGATGAGGCGGCAAAGGTTATTACTGCGGCGGCTGATCCGAGTGCGAACATTATTTTTGGTGCTGTGATCGACGACAGCTACACTGGTGAAATTAAAATTACCGTGATTGCGACCGGTTTTGATGAAAAGTCAGCAGCGTCTGTGCAAGCAAAACGTAATATAGTGACAGCACGAATGACAGGTTCAGCTCCTGTCGCGGCGGCGAATTCGGCTGAAGATCTTGAGGTGCCGGCGTTTATTCGAAAGAAGATGAAAAAGTAGTTGAAAAGTGGAAAGTATAAATTAAAAAGTATAAAGCGGGGCGAGAGTTCCGCTTTTATGGTTTATTAGAAAGAAGTGGAATTTTAAATTTCAAATAATTTTGAATTACAAAATCTCAGAACAAACTACGATCTATTATTTCTATGAAACTGAATTGAGTTTTAAATCTTGCGGAGATTACAAATGTTAAAATTTTCACAATGTTGCGCATCGATATCATCACGCTTTTTCCAGAGAGTTTTGAATCAACTTTGAGCTCGAGTATTCTCGCACGGGCGATTAAGCTCAAAAAAATTCAAATCAAGTTGCATCAGTTGCGTGGTTTCGCGAAAAATAAATGGAAGAAAGTTGATGATAAACCTTTTGGTGGTGGGGCGGGAATGGTCATGATGTGCCAGCCACTTTTCGATGCTGTTAAAAAAATTCGTGGGCGTTCAAAAAAGAAAATTCCAGTGATTTATTTCACT
>JAGLJE010000068.1 GCA_023142645.1 Candidatus Altimarinota bacterium
GAAGTCTCGGCTGCCGTGCCGGAATTTCGATCAAGCCGGCAACTCCCGTTTCCATGATTGAGAAATTTTTGCCGAAAGTCGATTTGGTTTTAGTAATGTCGGTCGAGCCTGGCTTCGGTGGGCAGAAGTTTTTGGAAAGCGCATTACCGAAAATCCGCGAGCTACGTGAGAAAAATCCGGAACTCGACATTTCAGTCGACGGCGGGGTGAACGCCGAAACAGCGAAACTCGCACGCAAGGCGGGTGCGAATATTTTGGTCGCGGGAAATTACATTTTCAAATCAGAGAATCGAGAGAAAGCGATTGAGAGTTTGCGAAAATAATGAACATCATCCACTTCAACTTCATCTAATATAAATCCTCTCTATACACTGCCGCACATGAACTCGGCGGAGAAGGATTTTTCTGTTTGCGCTCAATCGAAGCCCATTCATTTAAATCCTCAAAACTTTTAAAAAACGAAAATGCTCCTTTCCAATAAATCGTAATTTTAGAAATTTCTTCTCGCTCTCTTCCAACATTTTCTAAAAATTTTAAAATCGGATCAACAAAATGGTAAAGCATTTCTAGATTGTTTCTCATGGATTCTGCGATTTCATCGCGAGTGATTATTTTAATTTCCGGCTCCCCTTCTGGCTTGAATTCGATCTTAACTTTAGAAAAATCTTCTTTTAGTTTTCCACTCATTTTAAAAAAAGTTAATAAATAAAAAGAGGGATGATTTTACTTCTTTTTTTTAAAGAAGCCAATTGAGCTTACAAGCTGAAATTTTCTCAACCTCCACCCCACCCCAAGCATTACCGCAAAGAGAACGGCGAGCGCGAGTAATTTGCCGAACGCGGAATCAATGAAAAGCGCGATTGAACCGAAAGCCGCGGAGGCAAGATAAACCGCAAGCACGGTTTTTCTTTCGCTGAGTCCAGCCGCGAGCAACCGATGATGCAGGTGACCGAAATCGCCGCGAAAAGGCGATTGTCCAGAAAAAATCCGGCGAAGAATAACCCACGCCGCGTCGAGCAGCGGGAAGCCGAGCACAAGCGCGGCGGTCGCAACTTTCCCGCCAGAAAAAATCGCGAGCGCGGCGAGAATGAACCCGAGCAACATTGAACCACTATCGCCAAGCAAAATTTTGGGCGGGGGAAAATTAAAAATCGTGAACGCGAACGCACCTCCCGCGAGAATACCTGCAAGCGCAATCACTACTGATTGGTCGAAGTAATGGAATCCTTCGCGAGCAGCGAGAAAAAAAATGACAAGCGCAGCGAGTCCCGCGATACCGGAAGAAAGTCCCGGAACCCCGTCAAGCCAGTTGAGCGAATTCGTGAGAAGCAAAACCCACGCGATTGTGAAAAAATCGGCGAGCAAAGTGAAGTGATACTCCGCCCCGCCAAAACCGAGATTCCAATCAAATGCCGCGAGATCAAATACCCCACCGAACGGATTCGTGATGTGAGTAATTCCGATTCCTGCAATTACGAGAATCGCCGCCGCGAGAATTTGCGCGCCCAATCGCAACAGCGGTGGAAGACGAAATGCGTCATCCATGAAAGAAACAACAGTGAGGAGAGTTGCTCCCGCAAGCAGCCCAAAAATTTCTTTCGAAAGAGGGATAAAAACGAGTACACTCACGACAAATCCCATAAAAATCGCCAGTCCGCCGAAGTACGGAATCGGCGCGCGTTTCAATCCGTATTTTCTCGGAGAGTCAAGCAACCCCCATTTTGGAAAAAATCGAAGTGCGGAAAGCGTGAGAAAAACAGTGAACAGAAAAGCGAAAATGAGAGGGAAGTAGTTCACAGTTCTTAGTTTTTAGTTCTTAGTTGGTAATAAAAATTGCTTTAAAATTTAAACTCGTATTATCCTCTGATCTTCCGAGTCGAAAATTGCGCCCCATGCTCCATGTGAAATACTTTTTCCGGTCGCAGCAAATGTTTTTCTTCCTCGCGCGCGAGAACCGCAAGCAGCCGATTTTCAAAAAATGCCGCAACTTTTTTTTCGTTTGTTCGCGCCGGAATTTTTTGCCCATTCGAAATTTTCTCCGCCTCGTTACAAGTGAGATTAATTTGCGGAAGCGGAGTACCAGTTTCAATCGAAATGATTTTCTCCGGCAGAATTGATTTCAGCGGCAACGCGCGATTAATCGGGAAATCACCGACTCGCGTGCGTGTAAGCTTCGAAAGAAATGCCCCTGCCCCCAACCGCGCGCCAAGATCGCGGGCGAGCGAACGGATATACGTGCCACTCCCACAACGGATAGAAATCTCCGCTTTCGGATATTCAAATTTGGAAAGCGTGAGTGAGTGAATCTCAACCAGTCGCGGTTTGAGTTTCACTTCTTTCCCTTCCCGAGCCAAGCGGTACGCGGTTTTTCCGTTAATTTTGATCGCGGAAAATTTCGGAGGAATCTGATGAATCGCGCCAATAAACTCCGACAAAACTTTTTCTAACTCTTCGCGCGTGAAACGTTCGGAATTCGGAAACGGCGTGAGCTCGCCTTCCACGTCATCCGTCGAACTCGTCGCCCCGAAAGTAATTTCGGCTTCGTATTCTTTCTCGCAATTTTGAATGTATTCGAGTAATCGTGTCGCCGAACCGATGCCGAGAACGAGCACTCCTGTCGCAAGCGGATCAAGCGTACCGGCGTGCCCAATTTTGCGAATTTTTAACCGCCGACGCGCGAAAGCCACCGCATCATGTGAGGTGATTCCTTTCGGCTTGTTAATTGCTAGAAATCCGTCCATGCGCGAAATTTTAACGGAATTCGCTTAAAATGTTCACGTGGCTGAAAAAATTTTAAATTCAATCGCGCTCGCAGGCGGACGGCGACTTACCGGTCGGAAAAATTATTTTTCAAAAATAGTAAAATTTTTGCGAGCGCGAAAAAAGGAAGTTCTGCTTGAGAAAACGGTCGCGAAAATTTTGGGAACAAAACCCGCACGAGATTCAGAAATTCGGAAAGCTGATGTGATCCTCGTTTTCGGCGGCGATGGCGCACTGCTCGGTGCAGTACGGAAATTTTTCGGGAGTACGACATGTTTCGCGGGAATCCGACTCAACGGTACGCTCGGCTTTCTCACGGAATATTCCCCCGCCAACCTCACGAAACTTCTCGCAGAATTTTTTCATGGAAAATTCGAAGTGAGCGAACGAATGCTACTCGAAGCGGAAGTCCGCCGCGGTGGGACAGCGGTGAAAGCTTTGCGTGCGCTGAACGAGATGGTTTTGCAACAAAAAAATCTTGCTGAACTCATCGACCTCGATTTCTCGCTCGACTCGAAAAAAATCGCTACTTTTCACGCCGACGGCGCGATCCTAGCAACTCCGACCGGCTCAACAGCATACTCGCTCTCTGCCGGTGGTCCGATTCTCGATCCGAGTTTGCAGGCTTGCATTCTCACCCCGATCAATCCCCACCTCCTCGCCGTCCGTCCGCTCGTGTTGCCGGCAGATGAAAAAATTCGTTCGAAAATCCGCGTGAAAAATCTCGTTCTCACTGCCGACGGTCAGATTAATTTTCCGCTGAAAATCGGAGACGAGATCGTGTTTCGAAAAGCAGAATGGAAGCTTCGAATTATTCATCCCAAAAATCGCAACCATTTCGAAATCCTACGGCGTAAATTAAATTGGAGCGAACGATGATAGTTCCAAATTCGCAGTTTACAAAAAATTTTCAAACTTCTCGCTTCACCCACTTCAGATAAAGTCCGGTGAGAATTTCTTTCGTGGCGTCCATGATGCTCGAAAGTAGATCTCTCAAATTTCTAATTTTCGCTACCATTTCCGCGAGACGATGCGGAGAATATTTTTTGATCCCTGTATATGCGAGTAAAACCTTTCGTTCCTCTTTCCGAATTTCTTTCCGAATCTCGACAGCAATTTCCTTCTTCATTTTTTTCGAAGAAACGGTCGTATGAATATGAGTTTTCAAATTCTGTTGCGTTTGCTGAGAAGATTTTTTGACAGCGGAATCATCTTTTTTTTGCCCTTTTCTCTCCGAAAAACCCTCCCCACTCTCTGCGCCTTCAATTTCTGTTTCTGCGATTTCCGCGACCTCTGCCGCAAATTTTGCAGCCTCCGCGCCGACTTCCGCTTCAGCTTCTATTTTTTTAACATCCACTTTTTCGGTCTTCGCAGCAGCCCCCGAAACTTCGGATTTCTCAACTTTTCCGTGATTTTTAGATTCTTTCACGTCCGGCATTCTAGCACTTTTGATACTTAATTTTAACACTTTTTCACGCAAAATTCAACTATTTGCAATTTTAAAAAAAGTTTTTTAAAATCTCCGCACTTTTCCGAGGGAGTTCTGCCGAAACAGAACGCTCGAACCTCTAACCCCTATTTCATGAATCCTAAAAAAGATACCGCAAAGGTGGAAAAAAATGATGATGTTTCCGAAATCTCGGAAGCAGATCTTTTGAAGCAAAAAAAAGAAGAGGCGAAAGT
>JAGLJE010000069.1 GCA_023142645.1 Candidatus Altimarinota bacterium
ATCGCAATCGTTTGCAAATCGACGGCGCAATCTCGGAAGTGATGGAGGTTGGTCCGGTCATAGAGAAGTTTCGAAGCTTCGGCTGGCGAGTGGCAGAAATCGACGGGCACGATTTCACGGAAATTTTGCGAGAGCTGAAAAAAGCGAAGCATTCAAAAAAGCCGACGGCAATTATCGCGAATACTGTGAAAGGAAAAGGCGCACCCGCCGCGGAAGGGAAATTCGAATACCATGGTATCCCGCTTTCGTGCAAAGAGATGCGAGAAGCGAAAAAACATCTACACGCCTGCCATTAAAAAAATGGTTGTTGAATTTCCAAACATCAATCACCTCTGTAACCTAGCGAACCTCAAAGCGAGTAAACTTGATCCCTGTCGTCACTCCGTAACGATTGATATAAAAATCCCCGTAAACCGCGATCGGACGGTCTTTGTTTTCGCTTTTCGTGAAGTTATCAATTTCGCGCCACTTCAAACTATTGTAAAGCGTGTAACTCATACCATCAGCTGTCGTAAGAACATAATTCAAAATGCCATTAACAATTTGTCGTGAAACGACACCCGTCGCGAGCGATCCGTCGTCCGCAGGAACCGTCGAAACTGAAGCGGGTTGCACTTCAACTTTCTCAGACTGCACTACTTGAACTTCTTGAATTTTTTGAACTTCCGAATTCGAATTTCGCAGAACCGCATCCCCGCCGGCTTCTTCTAGTTGAATATTGCTACCGATCTGGTAAGAAAAAGGCTTTCCGTTGAAATCGAGACGCGGAAGCGAAGCGGTAGTTTTGGCAGTCGGTTTGATCATCATTACGAAAAAGAGAGTTTGTTCTTCGAGAGCCGCGATGGAATTCGGTCGCCATACGAGCCGATTATTTTCAAACGAAATCTCGCTCGACAGTGTAGTGGTACACGCATTTTGGAGCGAGTAGTTGAAATTCGGAGTAGCCGCCTGCGCGCTACAGAGCAGTAAATTTTGATCTGTTGGCATCGAAACCGCGAGCTCTACCCCACTTCTGGCTTTCGTGGTGCGATTGCCAAGCGTAACGGAATATCGGAGAAGCGAACCCGGTAAATTTTCGTTACCAATGAAATTTTTACGAGAAGGTTTCGCTTCAAAAAATGCATTTTCTAAGTTATTTTCAGCGAGATACTCACGATAAATCCGCGCAGCTTTCGAAGCTCCAGCAATTGAAAAGTCATTCCCTTCCGCCGCGAATTTACTCACATCGTAATCAACGGAAACGAAAAACTGACCAATTAAATTTTGCGCGCCTACATCGATACCAAACCAATTTCCTTCCGCCGAGTAAATTTTGCCCACGCGATTATTGATATCTGATTTGATTGCGAAGTTGGAATTTTGGAGAAAATTGTTGCGGAGAAATTCGCAACCCAAACTCGAACGATGAAAATAAATGCCACCGGCATTCTCGCGGAAAAAATTACCCTCCGCCGTTACTGGCACTGAGAGAATACCCTCGTTGGTGATTCCGTTACCGCTGTTTTTGTAAATGAAGTTACCGGTAATTTTTGTTTCGATGAGAGTGTCAAGTTCGATCGCATCACCAAAATTTTCGGAAATAAAATTATCTTTGACCTCGCATTGATGACTACAAAAAATTCCATCTCCACCATTTCGGCGAATAACGTTTCTTTCAATTTTTTGGCTGCTCACAAAAAGAGCAATTGCTTCCCCTCCATTTTCGATGAGATTATTCTCGAAAAGAGAATTATTCACCTCAACAAATGCTCGCTTGCTGCGCATCCCACCGTAGCGGAATTCCGCCCACTTAATCTCGCTGCCACGCGCGTCAATAATTACACTACCCCAATCCCCTGCGCCTGGAGCTTTATTTTTAGAAGTAAAAATAATCGGTTGTGTAGAAGTACCCCGCGCAATGAGTTTCGGCATTCTAATTTCTCCATCGCCACCGCGATAACAGGCTTCGCCGCCGTAACCGCGGAGACATTGGCTCGTAATATGAAGGCTCATTCCGGAATCGAATTGCACTTCAACCCCCGGCTCAATCGTGAGTACCGCCCCGCTCGTAACACGACGAATTTTATCATTGCGAGTGCTGCCTTTAACGATAATTGGACTCATTTCCTTCGTCCAAGTCGTGTCAACCACGACATCGAAATCCACGATCGTTTCAGCAAAAGCTGGATTCGTGAAAATGGAAACAGTGAATGCGAGAACTGCCGGAAGCAGGAGAAAACGGAAGCGCATGATTTTTGAAGTTAAGCTTATTCTCACGAAAGCGGGAATTGAGAGTATTTAATCAACTTTTGATTCACTTCTCAACTTTTGGTTTCAAGTTTAGATTATCAATCTCTGTATTCAGCTTTTCAAAACTACCTTTTAATTCTTGATTAACCGTTTTTAGCTCAATTACCATTTCTTCAAGTTTAGAAATTTGATTGTTCTTCCACATTTCGTCACTCCCAATGTCCGATTTTATTCCCCAATAAGTTATTGTTAACGCAGCTAATGAAACTCCTAAAGCCGATACCACAACCCAAAAAGCTCTTTTGGTTGCTACCAATCCTTGATGTTGATTAAGTAAATTACTTGCTTCGCCCTTCATTATAAATTTTTCTCCATACCCCTCTGCCCTATCCATATACCTGTTGATAATCCTCATAACAAAATTACGCCTTTGATCATCTTTTGGAATATTTAAATAATCAATAACTTCGTCAATAGTGACACCATCAATTTTATCGCTAGCATACTTAAATATCTTGATATAAATGTCTTCCTTCATGACTAGGTGGATTTTAAATTTGAATCACCGACGCAGGACTAATTTACTAAAGCCAGTCCCTTGCTCTTTCACTTTCCACTCTCCAACTATTGACGAAACCAGCCGAAACCTGAAAGGCGAAGGCTGGTGGCCGGGGGCGGATTTGAACCACCGACGCAGGGATTTTCAATCCCTCGCTCTACCCCTGAGCTACCCGGCCAAAGTCAATTATCAATTTACAATTTACAATGATTCAATTAACTTTTGAATTTTTGCAAGATGAATTTTAACCCGCCTCGGATTTTTTTGAAATTTAAAATCTGCGCGGAGGTCGTCCCCCACCTGCCGGTCGCGGCGGTCGCGGAGCGCGCGGAACCACCGTCCCATCCGGCATTACCCGCGTAAGATTAATCCTACCCATTTGATCGATTTCGACAACTTTCACCCGAATGTGCTCACCCATCTTCACCGCATCCTCAACTTTCTCAATTCGACCGGGCGCAAGTGCAGAAATATGTACCATTCCATCTTTGCCCGGCAGAAATTCGACGAATGCGCCAAAATCCATGATTCGCACTACCTTCCCGTCGAACTCGTCATCAACTTTTGGAATGTAAACAATCCGCTCCACCCATTCTTTCGCCTTTTTACCGCTCTCCTGATCTGGTGCGGTAATCATCACTGTCCCGTCGTCATCGATGTCAATCTCGACTCCACATTCCGCCGTGATTTTTTGAATCATCTCACCACCTTTTCCGATAACTTCTCGAATTTTTTCAGGATCGATTTTCACAGAAATAATCAGTGGAGCATATTCTGAGAGCTCCTTCCTCGCTTCCGGAAGCGCATCAAGCATCGCTGTTTGAATCTCTTCACAGCCTTTTTTACCCCGTTCGAGAGCCTCTGCGAGAATCTCGTGAGAAATTCCCTTCACCTTAATATCCATTTGAAGTGCGGTGATTCCTTTTTCGGTACGCGCGACTTTGAAATCCATATCACCCGCGAAATCTTCGAAACCTTGGATATCGGAGAGAATTTTATAATTTTGAAATTTTCCCTCGGAATCTTTATCAGTCACCATCCCCATCGCGATCGCTGAAACCGGACGGATAATCGGTACACCAGCATCCATCAACGAAAGTGTCGAACCGCAAACCGACCCCATTGAGCTCGAACCGTTACAAGCGAGCGTTTCGGAAACAACACGAAGTGTGTATGGAAATTTTTCTTTCGGAGGCAAAACCGGCAGCAAAGCCCGTTCCGCAAGATCGCCGTGTCCGATTTCTCGCCGACCCGGTCCGAATCGCCGCCTGCTCTCGCCGACTGAAAACGGCGGAAAATTATATTCGTGAATATAAAATCGCTCGTAATCTTTGTCCATCGTATCGACAATTTGCGCCTTGCCCGGACCACCGAGCGTGGCAATCGTGAGAATTTGTGTCTCGCCGCGATTAAAAAGTCCCGAACCATGAACACGCGGCAGCACCCCTACCTCCGCTTTCAACTCACGAACTTCGTCGAGCTTTCTTCCATCAATTCGCAAATCTTTTTCGAGAATATTTTTCCGCAGATTTTTTTCGAACTTCTCATTCAGAATTTCTTTCAACTCTCGCTCGCTAAATTTTTCCGCTTCAATCTCCGACTTCAAACCCTCTAACAATTTTTCTTCGAGCGCGTGAATCGCAGTTTTAATCTCATTTTTCGTTTTTCCAGAAATCGTATCGAGATCCGCCTCTGAGATTATTTTTTCAATCGCAGCGATCGCTTCCTCATTTTTTTCCGCTACGGAAACTTCGATCGACTGCGGATTCACTTTCTTTTGCAATTCGAGCTGCATTTCACAGATTTTTTTTATTTCAGAATGAGCCAATTCCAAAGCCTCCAACATTTTTTCGTCGGAAATCTCGCTCGCGCCCGCATCGACCATCGTAATCGCGTCGCGCGTTCCGGCAACGGTGAGAATCAAATCGCCGCTCTCCTCCTCTTCGTATGTCGGATTCACGATTAATTTTTCATCTTTCAGCCCAATGCGAACCGCCCCGATCGGTCCCGCGAACGGTGCTCCGGAAACTATCAAGGCTGCCGAAGCCGCGTTAATCGCGGTGGCAACGGGATCAACTTCTAGATCAGCGGAAAGAACAGTAGCGATAATTTGAATGTCGTTCGTCGTGCCTTTCGGAAAAAGCGGACGAATCGGCCGATCAATCATCCGCGAACGAAGCACTGCCGCATCACTCGGTCTCCCTTCTCTTTTAATAAATCTGCTTCCTTTTATTTTTCCCGCCGCATAATATTTTTCTTCATAATCGCACGACAACGGAAAAAAATCACAACCTTCACGCGGATTAGCAATCACGACAGTCGCAAGAATCACCGTTTTACCAAGCGAAACGACCGCGCTGCCGGTAGCCTGCCTCGCAAGTTTGCCGGTTTCAATAACGAACGGACGAGAAGCAATCTCGCCTTCAACTTTTTGGGGTTCCATGAGAAATGGGATTAAATATTTCCGCGAAGTGCGGAAATTACTTCTCCGGAACCGAAAGCGAGTAGCGTCCCGACTTGTCGGGATCACATCTCGTATTTCGATTTCGGAGTGGTGGGATTTTAAAGAAAAATCTATTAAAATGAAAGTGTTGTGTTGACCTGCCTTAAAACTTCGCGCGGTATTCTGATTCCTTTGAGCGAATTAAAAAAACTGCTCGGTGCCACTCATAAAATCAAAGTGACAAGTGAGAAGGTAAGAATCCGCGAAAAAAATTACAAGGAAGCTTTTGAAGAAGCTTTGCAAAAAGCACGGAAAGCGAAAAAAAGTGATTTTGTAAATCTTTAGCCTTGATTAAGTTCGAGGAAATTTGGGAAATCAAGGATGTCGCAAGATATCTCGCTTCGCGAAATTTGTTGAAAAAATACAAAAAACAAAAAGCGTTTTTGTTCGAAAGAAATTTCAAAATAGTTGATTTCAAAAAACGAAAACCGCATTCTCAAGAAGTTTTTCAGTTTCGCATCGACAAAAAATTTCGCGCTTATTGCTTCCTCGACGGTAAAATTCTCAAAGTTTTTCATGTTGACGATCACCAATGAACATTTCATTGAAAAATCCCGCGGAAGTCGAAATCATCCGTCAAGCTTGTCGGATTCAATCGGAAATTTTGAATGAAGTTTGCGCGGCTGTTGCAATCGGCATTTCGACTAGTGAATTGGATGAGCTTGCCGAAAAACTTTGCCGTGAAAAAAATGTAAAGCCGGGCTTCAAAAATTATCATGGTTTTCCCGCCTCGATTTGCGCGAGTGTGAATGATGAGGTAGTTCACGGCATTCCGTCAAAAAATAAAATTCTGGAAAATGGCGACATCATCGCAATTGATTTCGGAGTGGTTTTAGATGGATGGAATGCGGATGCATGCCGAACAGTGGCGGTAGGGAAAATTTCGGAGGAGGCAAAAAAATTAATGGAGCGAACGAAGGAAAGTTTGTATCGCGGAATCGAGAAAGCGGTGGCGGGAAATTCGACGGGCGATATCGGCCACGCGATCGAAAGTTTCGTGAAACAATTCAGCTATTCACCGGTACGGGAAACAGTTGGTCACGGAATCGGACGAAAACTTCACGAAGATCCGGAAGTGCCGAATTGGGGGAAGGTGGGCAGCGGCGCGAAACTTAAAAAAGGAATGGTGATCTGCATTGAGCCAATTATCAACGCGGGCAGCGCGAAAATTCTCACGGAAAAAGATGGGTGGACAACCCGCACGCGCGACGGAAAATTGTCGGCACACTTCGAACATCAAATTTTGATTCGTGAAGGAGAGGCGGAAATTCTGACTCCGTGGGACGAGCCAGTTGGTAATTTGTAGTTATTAGTTTTTAGTCTTGAACTAAAGCTTTTTGGCATAATGTGTAAATTCAAGTATTAATTGCACCACCCGTAATCTCGGATAGAACCTCATTGGGTGTTTTATAATTAAGTCCTTTCCGAGGTCGATTGTTCAAGTTTTCCTGAGCTGTGTGGATTTCTTCTTCTGAGATTTTAGAGAAGTCAGTTTTCTTTGGGAAGAATTGCCGGATTAACTTATTTAAATTTTCCACTCCACCCTTTTGCCAACTACAATATGGGTCACAAAAGTAAGTTTCAATCCCGAACTTATCTCGGATTTCCATGTGTCTTGATCCTTCCGTACCATTATCTAGCGTGAATGTTTCGAAAAGGTAGAGTGGCAATGAGTCAATTGTTTTCATAATCGCCTCATTGGTTTCTTCAGACTTTTTGTTAGGGATTTTATGGATACGGCAGAGTTGGCTTTTACGCTCGTACTGTACCGAAAGTCCACTCTTACTGCCACGCATTGACTCAACCGTGTCAGTTTCCCAATCACCATATCTACTTTTGGTTATTACTTCTTCCGGACGCTGATGGATAGAAACTCTTTCTACAATACGGTTTCGTGATTTTCGCTTACCGCGCTTTCTTCTTTTTCTCCGAGATGTTCGGAGATATTTATAAAGTTCTTTTTCTTCATAAATAAATTTGTAAATTGTTTCATGGCTAACTTGTCCAAAAGGATTGGCGAGTTGATTACGAAGTCGACCAGCTATTTGTTCAGGACTATTCAGTCGGCGGAGCGAATCAACTACATATTTTTTGAGTGGAATATTCAGCTCAAGAACTTTTCTTCTTTTGCCGAGCAGTCTTTTTTCGGCATATAGTTGGGCACGATCAGCAGAGTAAGGCAGGAGTTTTCCAGCATTTCTTTCCACTTCGCGAGAGATATCAGTGTGGCTTCGACATAGTAATACTCCAATTTTTCGAAAGCTTTTCTTTTGAATTAATTCAGCTTCGATAACCTGACGCTCCCCGTAGGAAAGGAGCTTTCGTTGTTTTGACATGTGCCTGAAAGTTAAAGTTTTAGATTTTACTTTCAGGTGGTGCAATTAATTTTAGAATCTACCGTTGCCAGCTTTGAGCTTTATTCTTTTTTCTTTATCCTTTATTCTCTCTCCGTGAACCTCATCGAAACTCAAAAGTTCGCAGAAAATCTGGCGAGAAAGGCTGGCGAACTTCTTTTGAAAAAATTCGGCAAAACAAAAATCGTGGTACAAAAAGGCAGTTCCGATTTCGCAACGGATGCCGATTTGGCGAGTGAAAAATTAATCATCCGAGAAATCAGAAAGCATTTTCCCAACGATGGAATCATCGCGGAAGAAACTGCTTCTGCCAACTGCAAACTAAAAGCTGCCAACTGGATCATCGATCCGCTTGATGGCACGAAAAATTTTCATTTCGGAATCCCGTTTTGGTGCGTCTCGATTGCATTGCAGCAAGAAGGAGAATCAGTAGTGGGAGTAGTTTTCGCACCACTCGTGAATCAGCTTTTTTCGGCAAGAAAAGGCGGAGGAGCAAAATTAAACGGAAAAAAAATCCGGGTAAGCGAAACTGCAAAGCTCGCGGACTCTCTCGTCGTGGTGGAAATTCCGCGGAAGCACACGAGTGGTAAACGTTTTGAAAAAGATGTGACAGCATTCACAGACTCACTGAAAAAAGTACGGCGGGTACGCGCGTTCGCGGCGGCAGCATACGATCTTTGCCTCGTCGCGCGCGGAGCGATAGACGGCTATCTTGATTTTTCACGCAGCACGAAAATCTGGGATGCGGCGGCGGGAGAATTAATCGTACGCGAGGCGGGAGGAAAAATCACAGATGTCACATTGCCCAATCTGAAGTTTCCGAATGTTTCAGTTTTGGCGAGTAATGCAAAGCTACACGCACAGCTCAAAAAGTTGCTGTAAAAAATATTTCCTCGTAAAATTCGCCAGTTCGTTCGGGAATAGTCTAGATAGATTGAAACATTCGGCTGTTAGTCTCGCGATGCGGATCAAGAAACCTTGACTTAACATCACATCACACTCGGTCCCGACAGATCGGGAAGCGGTAGAGCATTCGGCTGTTATCCCGACAAGTCGGGACGCGGGTTCGAAAACTGCATAAATGTACTTCGTATATCTAATTGAAAATTTCGAAGGTAGAATTTATATCGGATTTACAAGTAATTTAAGTTTGAGATTAAAACGACACAATAATATTGATTCAAGAGAAAGAAGGTGGACTAAAAACAAAGGAAGATGGAGATTGATTTACTCTGAAGAATTCGTCACGAAGAATGAAGCAATGAAAAGAGAAAAATATTTAAAAAGTCTGAAAGCTGGTCAGAAAATTAAGAAAATTCTTGACATCACATCACACTCGGGAGTAGCTCAGCGGTAGAGCATTCGGCTGTTAACCG